>NZ_LZML01000111.1:0-987 GCF_001665695.1 Nocardia sp. 852002-51101_SCH5132738
TGCGCGCAGGCGCGGGGCGAGGTCGCGTGCGAACAGATCCAGGAAACGACGCTGATCGTGGCCCGGGGCGTGGAAGACCAGATGGTTCAGCCCTGCATCGACATACGGTTTGACCTGCTCGACCGCCTCATCCGGATCGCTGGCCACGATCCAGCGCTTGGCGATCTGCTCGATCGGCAACGCATCCGCGGCCGCCTCCATCTCGATCGGATCGGTGATCGAATGCTTCTGCTCGGCCGTCAACGACAACGGCGCCCAGAACCGCGTATTCTCCAACGCCAGTTCCGGATCGGTGTCATACGAAATCTTGATCTCGATCATCCGATCGATATCGCCGAGCGTACGACCCACCTTCTCCGCACCCTCGGTCACCGCCGGCATCAACTTCTCCGTGTACAGGTCCATCCCCTTACCCGAGGTGCAGATGAAACCGTCACCGGCCCGGCCCGCATACCGAGCCACCACCGGACCACCCGCCGCGATATACACCGGAATCCCCGCCGGCGGCACATCGTAGATCGACGCGCCGACCGTGTTGTAGTACTGGCCCTCGAAATCGACCCGGTCACCACTCCACAACGCGCGCATCAGATCCACCGACTCACGCAACCGGGCGAAACGCTCCTTGAACTCCGGCCACTCCCCCTTGTAACCCGTCGCGATCTCGTTGAGCGCCTCCCCCGTGCCCACACCCAGCATGATCCGCTCCGGATACAGCACCCCGAGGGTCGCGAACGCCTGGGCGATCACCGCGGGGTTGTAGCGGAACGTCGGCGTCAGCACCGACGTCCCCAGCTGAATACGAGAAGTCCGCTCACCGACCGCGGTCATCCACGCCAGCGAAAACGGAGCATGCCCACCCTCGTGCCGCCACGGCTGGAAATGATCACTGACGGTCGCACTGTCGAGGCCGTGTTCTTCGACCAGAACGCCGAGCTCGACGAGCTCGCGTGGTCCGAATTGTTCTGCCGACGCTTTGTATCCCAG
>NZ_LZML01000112.1:0-516 GCF_001665695.1 Nocardia sp. 852002-51101_SCH5132738
GAGGGCCGGTGGGCCACCACCATGCGGTTCTACGCCGGACCAGCGCTGCTGGTGATCGACGAACTGGGCTATCTGCCATTACCGGCAGAGGCGGCTTCAGCATTGTTTCAAGTTGTGTCGCAACGATATTTGAAGACCTCGATCGCGATCACCACCAACCGCGGCGTCGGATCCTGGGGCGAGATCCTCGGCGATAACACTGTCGCCGCAGCATTATTGGACAGACTCCTACATCGCTCGGTGGTCCTCAAACTCGACGGCGATTCCTACCGCCTGCGAGACCACCATGCCCGATCAGAAAACCACCGCACGGCCTCCGGAACCATCCGCCGGCCGCTACAGTAGAACCGCCTCACGGGTGGGGAATTTCGATGAGCACCACTGGGGAAGTTTCTTGAGCCTCGTCAGCTGACTGCGCTCACCGAATCTCCCCAGCCGGGCTCATCGAAATGCCCCACCCGTGAGCGGTCCTGATTATAGGGGTTCGCGGTTTCGGGTCGTGGCCCGGCGGAGGTT
>NZ_LZML01000113.1:0-2158 GCF_001665695.1 Nocardia sp. 852002-51101_SCH5132738
ACGGGAAGGTGCAAAAGGTGTAGCGAAGTGTTGGTGGCTGGTGTGACTGGGTTGCGTATGTGTGGCGTATATCGGTGCGGGTGGGCGTATATCGGTGGCGGTATACGGGATGGTGCCAAAGGTGTGTTCAGATTTTTCGGTCTGTGTGGTTGGTGGGCGTATATGGGTGTTGGTGTGCGTATATGGGTTGGTTGTATGCGGGTGTAGTGGTGGTTGTATGTGGTGTGGTTGTGGCTGTATACGGGTGTGATGGTGGTTGATGGTGGCTGGATATAGTTCGGCCCCGAGCCTGTAGCAGGAGGCTCGGGGCCGAAACCGCGGTCGATCGGTTGGTCAGTGCTTGCGCAGGGCGATCACCACCCCGCTGGCAGTGTTGAGTTCATCGGCGGCGTCGAACCAGCGCTGCACCGAGCCGAAGGACACTCCCAGATCCCGCGCCACCCGTGAGGCACCGTGTCCGGTGGCGGCCCGATCGGCCAGCGCCGCGGCGACCCGATCGACAGGCAACCGGGAATTGCTGATGCGGTGCACCTCGGTGGCCAGCTCCCACAACTCCGGCGTGAACGGATTCGGGACCTCAACAGAGTCCGCCCCCCACGTCTCCGGTTTGAACGGATCCAGGGGCGCGTCCCCAGCCTGCTCGTCAGGCTGCTCGACATGCTCGCCAGGGTGCTCGACATGCTCGACAGGATCGGTTTCGGCGTCGGCGGGGGTGCTTGCCAGGTGCTCGACAGCGGCGTCACTGGATCCGGCGACGGGGCGGGGGTGCTCGTCAGGCTGCTCGACAACATCGCCCGATTGCGTGGTGGCGGGGGTCTCGCCGAGGGGTTCGGCGTCGGTGCTCGCTACCGGAGCCGCCGAATCCGAGGGGTGCTCGACAGGCTGCTCAACAGCGGCAGCCGGTTCGGTCACGGGCGCATCCTGGCTGGAAATCTCCAGGTCGGCGGGGTGCTCGGTTCCGTTGCCGGGGTCGGCGGTCACGGCCTGGCCCTCGTCGATTCCGTTCTCGACGGCCACCACCGGCAGCGGCAGCGTGGTCTCGGCGAGAGCAACCACCTGGGCGGGGTGCTCGCCAAGCACCGGAGAAGTGCTCGACACGGATTCGGCGCTGCTACCCAGGTGCGCGGTAGCGGCGGCCATACTGCTGGGTTCGTGCTCGTCAGCGGTCGCCGCCTGCTCGACACGGCGACCCATCGGGAGCGGCCCGGGGGTCATCTGCTCGGTAGGCGCGCTGTATCGGGCACCGGGAGGCGGCGGGGTGCTCGGTTCGTTCCGGGGTGCTCGATAGGACTCGTCATCGTCGACGGCGCACTCGTCGATCAGAGTCGCGTAGCGGCCAGCGACCCACGAGTGAAGCCAGATCACCACCCCGACCATGAACGGCGCCACCGCGAACTCGGCGGCCCGCGCCCCGTCGTCGGCAGCGATCCGGGGGATGACGTTGAGGCCCACGGTCAGTCCCATCAGCGCCAGCTCGAGGAACACCACCTTCCCGCGGTCGATCTCCTTGCCGAGACGCGCGGCGTTGGTGGCCACCACCATGATGGCGATGATCGGGACGCTGATCATGGCCTCGAGTCCGTAGGACAGCCAGTACAGCGGGTCGGCGGTGTCGCCGTCGGGCACCAGGTTGTGCTGGACGTTGACCCCGGACCAGGCCATGCCGATCACCACCACGGTGATCAGCGCCCGCGCCGACCACGAGGCGTGGCGGTACAGCTGGGCCAGCTGGGCATCCGGGGAGGCCATGCGCCGGCGCGCGGCCCGTGCTTTGCGATGCCAGCGCGAATCCTTGTCGTCGACGCGCGCGATCTGCTGATCGGATTTCTGGGCGCGTTTGAGCGCGGCCAGCTGTGCGGCTTTGGTGCGGCGGCGGATCTCGCGATCGGTCGCGCGTTCCCATTCGGCCAGCTCGCGTTCGGCGGCCAGCTCGTCGTCGCTGAGCATTTCCCGCAGGGCCGGATCGTGCTGCCAGGCCAGCCGCCCCCGGGCGGTGGCCACCCGGGCGGCCAGGTCCTCGGCCTCGTCCGGATCGAATGTCGTGCTCATGTCATGCCTTCCCCCGTCGCCGGACACCCGCCGGCGGCTGATCTGTCGTGCTCTGCTCAGCGGCAATCTGGGCCCTGACCTGTTCGACCACGTCGTCGGGCCACCGCCC
>NZ_LZML01000114.1:0-32469 GCF_001665695.1 Nocardia sp. 852002-51101_SCH5132738
TCGGCCTCGACACCACCATCGGCGCCGACGACAACTTCTTCGACCTCGGCGGCAACAGCCTCGTCGCCACCCGCGCCGCCGCCCGCATCGGCGCCGCCCTCGACACCCGCGTCCCCGTGTCGATGATCTTCGACGCGCCCACCGTCGCCAAACTCGCCGCCCGCGCCGAATCCCACGCCGACACCCGCCGCATCGCCCTCACCGAACAACCACGCCCACAACACATCCCACTGTCCTACGCACAACAGCGGATGTGGTTCCTCAACCGCTTCGAACCCGACACCCCCGCCTACAGCATCCCCATCGTCATCCGGCTCACCGGCCGCCTCGACACCCACGCCCTGCACACCGCCATCGGCGACGTCATCACCCGCCACGAAGTACTGCGCACCATCTACCCGGCCGTCGACGGCGAACCCACCCAGAAAATCCTCCCGGCCACCGAAGCCGTCCCACCCCTCACCATCACCCGCATCCCCGAAACCGAACTCCCACACACCCTCTCGGCGCTACTGGCCACCGTCTTCGACGTCACCACCACCGTGCCGCTGCGCATCCGGCTCTACGAGATCGCCGACGACACCTGGACCCTCGCCCTCGTCGTCCACCACATCGCCGGCGACGGATCCTCCCTCGCACCACTGGCCCGCGACCTCACCCTCGCCTACACCGCACGACTCGACGGCGACGCCCCCGCCTGGCCGCCGCTGCCCGTCCAATACGCCGACTACGCCCTCTGGCAACGCAGCGTCCTCGGCGGCGACGACGACCCCGACTCGCTGCTGCACGCCCAAATCGACTACTGGACAACCCAACTCGCCGACGCACCCGCACTGCTCGCCCTGCCGACCGACCGGCCGCGACCGCCCGTGCAAACCTACGCCGGCGCCACCGTCCCCCTCACCGTCGACCCCGAACTCCACGCCCGGCTGCAACACATCGCCCGCGCCCACAACACCACCCTGTTCATGGTGTTCCACGCCGCACTCGCCGCCGTCCTCGCCCGCCTCGCCGGCACCGACGACATCACCATCGGCACCCCCTACGCCGGACGCGGCGAACCCGAACTCGACGAACTCGTCGGCATGTTCGTCAACACCCTCGTCCTGCGCAGCCACCTGCGCACCGACATGACGTTCACCGACCTGCTCGACCAGGTCCGCGACACCGACCTCGCCGCCTTCGGACACGCCGACGTCCCCTTCGAACGACTCGTGCAAGAACTCAACCCCGCCCGCTCCCACGCCCACCACCCGCTGTTCCAGGTGATGCTCGCCTTCCAAAACCTCACCGGCACCGAATTCGAACTGCCCGAACTCACCCTCTCCGCCGTCGAAGCCGACATCGACACCTCACTGTTCGACCTGCAGATCACCGTCTCCGACAGCTACGACGACCACGGCGGCCCCGCCGGCATCACCGGCGGCATCACCTACGCCCGCGACCTGTTCGACCCCGACACCGTCACCGGCATCGCCGCCCGCCTCGACCGGCTGCTGCGCGCCCTCGTCGCCGACCCCACCGGCCTCGTCTACGACGTCGACCTGCTCGACGCCGACGAACACCACAACGTCGTCGACCGCTGGAACACCACCCACCACACCCTGCCCACCGACGAAACACTGACCTCCATGTTCGCCGACGCGGTACCGGCATACCGCGACCGCACCGCCGTCACCTACGGCGACCTGTCGCTGACCTACGCGCAGTTCTCCGCCCGCGTCAACCGGCTCGCCCGCTGGCTCATCACCCGCGGCGTCGGCCCGGAAAAGCTGGTCGCCGTGCGGATGCGCCGCTCGCTCGACCAGGTCACCGCCCTCTACGCCGTGCTCGCCGCCGGCGGCGGCTACGTCCCCGTCGACCCCGACCTGCCCGCCGACCGCATCGACTACATGCTGGCCACCGCCACACCCGTCGTGGTCCTGTCCACCCTCGACGACATCGACCTGTCCGCATTCGACGACACACCCGTCGCCGACCACGACCGCCACGCCCCACTGCGAGCGACCAATGTCGCCTACGTGCTGTTCACCTCCGGATCGACCGGCCGCCCCAAAGGCGTCGCCGTCCCGCACGGCGCCGCCGTCAACCAGATCCGCTGGCTCAGCGACGAATACGGCCTCGACGCGGACGATGTGGTCCTGCAGAAGACACTGGCCACCTTCGACGTCTCGGTGTGGGAACTGTTCGCCACCCTGGGCGTGGGCGCCCACCTCGTCATCGCCCGCTCCGACGGCCACACCGACCCCGCCTACCTCGCCGAAACCATTGCCGCACAACAGATCACGATCACATCGTTCGTGCCGTCCATGCTCGCCGTCTTCGCCGAAGCCGCACCCGTCCGCACCCTGACCTCGCTGCGCGCACTGCTCATCGGGGGAGAGGCATTCGGGTCCGACACCCTAGCCGCCGTCCGGCGCGTGCTGCCCGACGTCGAACTGCACAACCTGTACGGGCCCACCGAATTCACCGTGCACGTCACCTCCCACCACGTCACCGACACCGACCAGGGCAGCGTGCCGATGGGCATGCCCGTCTGGAACGCGCGCGCCTACGTCCTCGACGCCCGGCTCAACCCGGTACCGCCCGGCGTGGCGGGGGAGCTGTACCTCGCCGGCACCCAGATCGCGCGCGGCTACCACGCTCGCCCCGTCCTCACCGCCGAACGGTTCGTGCCCGACCCCTACAACAACGGCGGACGCATGTACCGCACCGGCGACCTCGTGCGGCGCCGCCGCCGTGACGGCGAACTGGAATACCTGGGCCGCACCGACTTCCAGGTCAAACTGCGCGGACTGCGTATCGAACTCGGCGAAATCGAAACCGTGTTCGCCGAACACCCCGGCGTCGCCCGCGCCATCGCCGTCGTCCACTCCAGCGAGATCGCCGCCCAGCTCGTCGGCTACCTGGTGCCCGCCGCCGGCGCCACCGTCGACACCGCCGCGGTCCTCGCCCACGCCGCCGCCGAGTTGCCCAACTACATGGTGCCCAGCACCCTCATGGTGCTCGACACCGTGCCGCTCACCGCCTCCGGCAAACTCGACCGCGCCCGGCTGCCCGAACCGGTGGCCGCGGTAGGGGAGTTCCGCGAACCCTCGACCTGGCTCGAAGGTGAGGTCGCGCGCGCCTTCGAACACGTCCTCGGCCTCACCCACGTCGGCGCCGACGACGACTTCTTCGCCCTCGGCGGCAACTCGCTGCGCTCGGTGCAGGTCGCCAGCGAACTCACCAAGGAACTCCATTTCGAGATCCCGCTGGGGTGGATGCTGTCGGATCCGAATCCGGCCGACCTGGCCAAGCGCATCGAAACCGGAATGAGCAACGGCCACCACGAATCCGGGCCGGCGGCATTCGGTCTGGACGTCGTGCTGCCGATCCGGACGGGCGGCAGCCGGCCACCGCTGTTCTGCATCCATCCCGCGTCGGGCCTGTCGTGGTGCTACTACACCTTCGGCGACCATCTCGCCGGCGACCGCCCGATCTACGGTCTGCAGGCGCCGCAGATCGGTGGGGAAGTGCCGGGCCCGCAAACATTCGAGGAGATCGCGCGCCGCTACTTCCAGGAGATCCGCGCCATCCAGCCGCACGGGCCCTACCATCTGCTCGGCTGGTCGCTGGGCGGGCAGATCGCACACGCCGTCGCCGCCGAAATGCGTTCGGCCGGTGAGGAAGTCGCATTGCTGGCGCTGCTGGACGCCGAGGCCGAAGGGATCGACGCCACGGAGGTCACCGAGGCCACGCCAGGGGAGCTGATCAGCAATCTCGGTCCGGTCATGGGCATCGACGTCGTCGGCGCCGACGCGACCGCGGAAGAGGCCGCCGAACTGATCCGGCAGCAGCTGGGGGACAGCTTCGCCATCGACGCCGCGACCATCGAACGCATGACCGACGCCTACAACCTGTCCATCCGCGCCGCGAGCGCCTGGCGGCCACCGGTCATCGATGCCGACATGCTGTATTTCACCGCCACGAAGGACCGGCGTGACGACGCCGCGGGCCACGAGGGTTGGGCCCGGTTCGTCACCGGTCAGATCTCCAACGTCGACATCGCGGCCGAGCATCTGGCGATGACCGAACCCGGGGTGGTCGCCGAGATCGCGAAGATCCTCAATCGTCGGCTGGATCGGTGAGGGGATCGGGCCAGACCGGCGTTACTTGACATAATGTAGATTATCGGCGCAATGGAACGGGTGCCGGAGGCTGCATTTACCCTTGCGTGTCAGCATGTTTCGGCATCCGTCTCCCACGCCTCGGCCGCGCTGCTCGGCTGTCCCGCATGCTGTCGACATTCGCGTTCGGCGCCGCCGTCTCGCGTAAATCTGCCGAATCCCTCCTGATGAACTTTTTCGCCGCCGGTCCAATTTGCCGGAAAATTTACTGGCGCGTCCATCGGGTCGATCCCGCTCCTATCGGCCACTTCCCCGGCGTCCCGGATTCCCGGCGCGAAACGTCACAGTGACGGAATGAGGGTGCTTGGGCCGGGTCTGCCGCCGACGGATCCGATACACATCACCGCGCGCCTCCCGCACGTCTTGTGATTCGAAGGCAGTGCGCACCGCCCGGTTTGGTACCCGCCACGAGACCGTCGCGGCCGCGGTGGTGACTTGTTAGCGTCCTCGGTAGGAGGTGTCATGAAGGCAGCGCGGCCTTTCGATGTCGATGTGGTGATCGTCGGATCCGGATTCGGCGGCAGTGTGACGGCATTGCGATTGGTGGAGAAGGGATATTCGGTCGCGGTACTCGAGGCCGGGCGACGCTACGAAGACGCCGACTTCGCCACCACGAGCTGGGATCTGCGGCGATATCTGTGGGCGCCGGCACTGGGCTGCTACGGCATCCAGCGAATCCACCGGCTGCGCGACTGCTTCATCCTCGCCGGCGCCGGAGTCGGCGGCGGCTCGCTCAACTACGCCAACACCCTCTACAAACCGGGACCCGCGTTCTTCGAGGACCGGCAGTGGGCCGAGATCACCGACTGGGACGCCGAACTCACCCCGCACTACGACCAGGCTCGGCGCATGCTCGGTGTCGTGGAGAATCCGCACACCACCCCGGCCGATGAGATCATCCGCTCGGTGGCCGAGGATATGGGCGTCGCCGATACTTACGTCCCGACGCCGGTCGGCGTGTACTTCGGCGAGCCCGGAGTCGTGAGCGCAGACCCCTATTTCGGTGGCGTCGGACCGGAGCGCACGGGGTGTATCGAATGCGGCGAGTGCATGACCGGTTGCCGGCACGGCGCGAAGAACACGCTGGTCAAGAACTATCTCGGTTTGGCCGAAAGCGCTGGGGCGCAAATACATCCGATGACGACGGTGACCGCGCTGCGACCGCAGGACGACGGCAGCTGGCGCGTCGAGACGCGCCGGACGGGCCGATTGCGGGGTGGCAAGCGCAGCTTCTCGGCGCGGTACGTGGTGCTGGCGGCGGGGACCTGGGGTACGCAGCGGTTGCTGTTCCGGATGCGTGATACGGGGGTGCTGCCGGCGCTCTCGCCGCAGCTGGGCGTGCTGACCCGCACGAATTCGGAGGCGATTCTGGGCGCGGGCCGCACCCGGGTGCACACCGGCCTGGATCTGACGGCGGGTGTGGCGATCACCTCGTCGTTCCATCCGACCGCCGATACCCATATCGAGCCGGTGCGCTACGGCAAGGGCTCGAACACGATGGGGTTGTTGCAGACCTATCTGGTCGACGGCGGGAAGGCCGTGCCGCGGTGGGTGCGGGTGCTGGCGATCGCGGCCACCCATCCGGTGCGGACGGTGCGGTTGCTGCGGACGCGGCGCTGGAGTGAGCGGACGTTGATTCTGCTGGTGATGCAGAGTCTGGACAATTCGATCACCACGTTCACCCGGCGCGGGCTGTTCGGTCGCCGCTACACCAGCAGACAGGGCTACGGCGAGCCGAATCCGTCGTGGATTCCGGCCGGGCACGAGGTGACGCGGCGGGTGGCCGGCAAACTCGGCGCCACGGCGGGCAGTACCTGGCCGGATATTTTCGGTGTGCCGATGACGGCGCATTTCATCGGTGGGTGCGTGATCGGCGGCGACCGCGAGCACGGTGTGATCGATCCGTATCACCGTGTGCACGGTTATCCGACGTTGAGCATCGTGGACGGGTCGGCGATTTCGGCGAATCTCGGTGTGAATCCTTCGTTGACGATCGCCGCTCAGGCCGAGCGGGCGGCGTCGATGTGGCCGAACAAGAACGAGCGGGATTCGCGTCCGCCGATGGATCTGCCCTACCGGCGCATCGATCCGGTCCCGCCGGTGGCGCCGGTGGTACCGCCCTCCTCCCCTGCCGCGTTGCGGCTGCCGATCGTGGAGGTCCGTCACACGGCCGCGGATGGCCGCCCAGCTTGAACCGGCGCGGCCGAGGTTCTGGGCGTCAACGTGTGAGGCGCCCCAACAGTGCTGAGGCACAGGCGATTCCGAGGAGGGCGGCCAGGACGAGGACGCCGAAGTCGGTCCACAGGTCGGCGGTGCCGCCGACGAGCAGGCCGCGCAGGGCGTCGACCTCGTAGCTGAGCGGGTTGACGTGGCTGACGGCGTCGCCGTCCCAGATCAGTTGGATGCCGTAGAAGATCGCGATGAACAGCGCCGATTGGGCGATGATGCCCGGTGCGAGGAAGTCCAGGTAGGGCATGTCGCCGTATTTTCCTGTGAGTCTCCCCCGGGTTCCGGGGCGGCTCCGGCGATCACTCCTGTGTTACGTTGTGATCGACATCACGCGGCCGGCGGTGTTCCCGGATTGGACGCCAGTGATCTCGGACGGCCGGTCGCCCATCGCACGGACCGGAAGGAGATCGCTGTGGCCACCGACCGGATTCTGGTCATCGTCACCAATGCCGGAGAGTACGAGAAGGTCGGCTATCGCACCGGGCTGTGGCTCGGCGAGCTGACCCATTTCTACGACTATGTCACCGAACGGGGCTATACCGTCGACATCGCCAGTCCCGCAGGCGGATTCGTGCCCATCGACCCGGAGAGCCTGGCGCACGACGTCCTGGCCGACCTCGGCACCGACCGCCGTTACCGCGACCGGGAATTCATGGATCTGCTCGACCGTACGCGCAGCATCGGCGAGGTCGAGGTCGAGGATTACGACGCGATCTACTTCACCGGCGGGCACGGGGTCATGTTCGACTTCGGCGGCGACGATCTCGGCGCGCTGACCGCGGCGTTCCACGACAGCGGCCGTGTGGTGTCGGCGGTGTGCCACGGGCCGGTCGGTTTGCTGAACGTCCCGCTGGAAAGCGGGGCCGCGCTGATCGCCGGGCGGCGGGTGACCGGGTTCTCGTGGCCGGAGGAGGAAGCCGCCCAACGTGCGGACGCGGTACCGTTCAACCTTCAGGACGAACTCGTGAAAGTGGGCGCCGACTACAGCATGGCCGACGAGCCGTTCGGGGTTCACGTCGTGACGGACGGGCGGCTGATCACCGGTCAGAATCCCGCCAGTGCCCGCGGCGTGGCCGAAGCTGTGGTCGCGGCCCTGAGAGGAGATCAGCGGTGAGCGATTCCGGCAGCGATATCGATGTCGAGGTGCCCGCCAGCGGGACCGGTTGCGCGGAGTGTGTGGCCGCCGGCGGCTGGTGGGTGCATCTGCGTCGGTGCGCGCGCTGCGGGCACGTGGGTTGCTGCGACACCTCCCCCGCCCAGCACGCCACCGCCCACTTCCGCAGCACCGGCCATCCGATCATCCAGAGCTTCGAACCGGGTGAGGACTGGTTCTACGACTACCGCGACGGTGCGGTCGGTGAGGGTCCGCAATTGGCGCCGCCGACCAGCCGTCCGGAGACGCAGCCGGTGCCGGGGCCGGCGGGGAAGGTGCCCGCCGACTGGCAGGACCATATCCACTGACGCAGGCGCGGCGCCGGGCCCCGGTGGTGTGGCGAGGCCGCCCACTGGGGACGTTCGTCCTCATCGCATGAGGTACGCCGCCTCTGGGAGGGGTCGCGCGCCGGGGTGCAGGCTCGACGTATGACTCACGAAACTGTTCGCATCGCAGTCGTTTTCGCCACCGCGCAGGGCTCGACCCGTGAGATCGCCGACTATATCGGGGCGGCGCTGGCCAACCGCGGAGCGGATGTGGAGGTCGCCGATGTGGCGCATGCGCCCGAGTTGTCGCGGTTCGACGCGGTGATCCTCGGCAGTGCCGTGCACAACATGGATGTGCTTCCCGAGATGTCGGGGTTCGTTCGGAGTCATCGCTACGAGCTGGCCGCGACGAATGTGTGGCTGTTCACCGTGGGGCTCGGACCGGCGCTGCGGGGGCCGCTCGGGCGGCGGATGGGCAGAATCGTGCCGCCGAAGATCGCCGCGTTGCGCGATTCGATCCATCCGGTCGGCTACCGCGCCTTCGCGGGCCATTTCGAGAACGTGGGGGTGTCGTTGAAGGCGCGGATCATTTACCGCCTGCTCGGCGGGGGTCGCTTCGGTGACCTGCGCGACTGGCCCGCGATCGGCGAATGGACGGCCACGATCGGCCGGATCCTGCTTCTGCCCCAGCCCGCCGCGAATATCGCCTATCCGTAGTCCGCCCCTTGCGGCCGGTGAGAGGAAGGTGCGCCGTGACATCGGAACCTGTTCTCGTGGCGTACGGCTCCACACGGGGCGGTACTGCCGAAATGGCGGAGTGGATCGGCGAGTCGCTGCGCTCGGCCGGTGTCGACGCCGAGGTCCGCAATGCGCGTGAAGTCCGCTCCCTCGACGGCTATGGGGCGGTGGTCCTCGGCGGTGCGCTCTACACCGGTCGCTGGCATCGTCACGCCCGCCGCTTCGCCCGTCGTTTCGCGCGGCAGATGCGCATGCGGCCGGTCTGGCTCTTCGCCAGTGGGCCGCTGGACGACTCGCTCACCTCCGGCGGTCCCGAAAAGGTGCCGGGGGTCAAAGCCGTCGAGCGAGCCGCCCGTCGCGTGAATGCCCGGGATTACACGATTTTCGGTGGCCGCCTGCAGGCCGATGCCCACGGTTTCCCGGCCGCGGCGATGGCCAAGACGATGGCGGGCGATTTCCGTGACCCCCAGCATGTGCGCGAGTGGGCGAGTGGTCTGGCCGCCGAGCTCGTTCCGGGCCCGCGTTGATCGCTGCGCCGGGCCCGTATCGGGCTGTCGTTCAGGACTCCTCGTAGCGGATGCTGTGGGCCGCGGCGATGGGGTTGATCTTGCGTGGGTCGAGCGCGCCGTCGGTGAGCACGGTGGGTCCCGCGTCGAACAGATCTTCCAGATAGCATTCCCATCCGCCCGGTGACGATATCTGGATCACTGTGGGCGGCGGGTTCGAGACCGCGCGCAGGGCGTGCGGGATGCCGTGCGGCAGCAGGACGAACGTTCCGGCGGGCGCGACGTACGACCGGTCGTCGAAGTCGACGCCGAGTTCACCGCTGAGCACATAGATGGCTTCGTCGGCCACCTCGTGGGTGTGTCGCGGGATGTCGCGGGCCAGGGTCACCTCGAGCAAGGAGAACCGGCCCTCGGTGTCGGCGGTGGTGGCCTTGACCGCGAAGGCGGGCGGCATCGGAATCCGGCCCGGGCGTACCTGGCCCGGGGCCAGTCGGAGAAATCTGTTGTGCGGCATCGTGTGCTACCCTTCCGGCGACAAAACGGAATCGGAATCCGCTTCCGTCTAGATGGTAGCCGGAAAGGACGCACGGATGTCAACGCCCGCGACGCCACGAAGGACGCGCGCCGACGCGGCACGCAACCGCGACCGCCTCCTCGAGGCTGCTCGGGAATTGTTCGCCGAGAAGGGCTCTCAGGTGCAGTTGCCCGACGTGGCGCGCGCGGCGGGTGTCGGGGTCGGCACGGTCTATCGCCACTTCCCCACCCTCGCGGAACTGGTCGACGCGGCCGCCGAACAGCGCTTCGCGCAGATCGAGAACTACGCGCGCACAGAATGTCTCACGCATGCCGGTGCCGGCGAGGGGCTGCGACGCTATCTGATGCATGTCGGTGAGCTGCTCAGCGCCGATCGCGGCCTGTCCGCAGCCGTCGAAGCCGCCCGCCGCTCGCCCGGTAGCGAGCCGCGCGGAATGTCTCGCGCCCGGCTGGAAGCCGTTGTCGGCGAGATCATCGCGGGCGATCGCGAGGCCGGTGCGCTGCGGCAGGACTGCACCGCCGCGGACGCCTACCTGCTCGTCGGTGCGATCTCGGCGACGATCCGCACGGGCAGCGGGGACTGGCGGCGCCTGCTCGACCTGATGCTCGACGGCCTACGGCCGCGTACGTCGTAGCCGTCGCGGATCAGCCGAGTTGTCGTGCGGCCGAGGGGTTCACGGGGACACCGAGGTCGACGAGGTCGGCGGCGAAGCGGCGCAGCAGTGGATCGGCGGGGGTGGCGAGCAGGCAGACGAGATCGCGGGACACGCTGGGGTGCAAGCGTTTCAGGGTCGCGGGCAGGCCGGGGCCCAGAGCAGTGACGGGGACCAGGGCGATGCCGAGTCCGGCCGCGGCCAGTTGTGCCGCGGTGCCGGCCTGCCGGGTGCGCATGACCGGGCTGAGGGTGACGCCGTGGACCGCGGCTCGGGCGTCGAGCCAGCCGGCGAGGCCGTTGTCGGGGTGGTAGTGCACCACCGGTTGGTCGTGGAGGTCGTCGAAGCCGAGCCGATCCTGCCGGGCCAGGGCGTGGTCGGCGGGGAGGACCGCCACGATCTCCTCGGTGCCGACGAGTTCGGATGCGCCGGTCCAGCGAGTCGGCCGCGGCCCCAAAGCCAGGTCGGCCGTTCCGGATTCGAGGTGGCGGACGAGGTCGTCGGCGCTGGTGGCCTCGGTGAGCGTCACGTGCACCGCGGGGTGGCGACGCAACCAGGTACGCAGTACGGGAGCGAGCAGACTCGCGGTCAGGCTCTCCGCACAGGCCAGTCGCAACAGACCGCCTTCGCCCCGGGCCGCGGCCCGCCCGCCGTCGATGACGCGAGCGGCCGCGGTCAACGCCGCACGGGCGTCGGCCTCGATAGCGCGGCCGATGGCGGTGGCGCGCACCCCGCGCGGGAGCCGTTGCAGCACCGGTGCCCCGATCTCGCGTTCGAGCGCCGCCAACTGGTGCGACAGCGCGGGCTGTGACATGTGCAGTGCGGTGGCGGCGTCGGTGATCGAGCCGGCGTCGAGCACGGCGATGAGGCATTCCAGTGCCCGCAGCGTTGGCATTCGTACATCCTATGGCAGCGATCGAAAACATTCATTCGGCGAAGGGATTATCCGGCGCTGTCGCGCTGCTGAACCGGGCATGACAACGCTGCAAGACAAGAAGATGGTCATCGTCGGCGCCGGATCGGGCATCGGCCGTGGTCTAGCCGCCGACGCCGAAGCGCAAGGGGCGCAGGTGATTTCGGTGGGCCGGCCCGAACTGGACCTGGCCGACGAGGCGACCGTGCGTGCCGTGGCCGAACGTATCGGCGAGGTGGACTACCTGGTGTCACTGGCCGCCGACCACGCCAACGGTCCGGTCACCACACTCGGCCACGATGCGGTGCGCCGCGCCTTCGACGCCAAGGTGATCGGGCCGATCCTGCTCGCCAAACACTTCGCTCCGCGATTCCGCGCCGGGGGTGCGATGCTGCTGTTCTCCGGTGTCGCGGCGTGGCGACCGTCCCCGGGACGGTCGGTCATGGCCACCACCAACGCCGCGGCCGCCGCTCTGGCCGAGGCGCTGGCGGTCGAGTTGGCGCCGGTGCGCGTCACCGCGATCTCCCCCGGCATCGTCGACTCGGGTGTGTGGGACGGCCCCGGCAAGGAGGAGTTCTTCCGGACCGTCGCCGATCGCAATCCGGCTCGCCGGATCGGGACACCGGCCGACATCTCCGCCGCGGCACTGCTGGCGCTGACCAATCCCTTCCTCACCGGCACCACCCTGCATGTCGACGGCGGCGGGAGACTGGCATGAGGATCGCGCTGTTCGTCTGCGCCGCACTGCTTCTGGGTGCCTGCTCGGCGCAGCCGCCGCACCCGGCCGACCCCGTCGACCGTTCCGGCGACCTGGTCGTACCGCGAGCCGTGCACATCGACGGCGGGCTCGGCGCCGACCGGGCCGCACGCGAAGTTCGTGCGGCACAACGGCTCTACACCTTCTGGAACACCGGCAACGTCGACTACCTGCGGCAGGCTGTCACACCGTCGTTCCGGGACAACACCCTGCCGCCGGGCCGGCCGCAGGGACCGGCCGGACCCGCCGCGGCGTCGAAGGCCTTCCGCGCCGCCGTCCCCGACCTCACCTGTGAGCTGTCGGATCTGTACGTCACCGGGGACACCCTCACGGCCCGGCTGGTCTTCCGCGGCCATTTCACCGGCAGCTACAACGGGGCCGGCGGTTCCGGGCAGGCCGTCGAATTCGACGCCATCGACATCCAGCACCTCGGCGACGACCACGCCCGGATCGTCGAGGATTGGCATATCGAGGACAACCTGAGGTTCCTGCGCCAGATCGGGCAGACACCGTGACCGCCGTCCCGATCGGCGGGGTGGGACCGAGCGCTCCCGATATCGCCTTACGGCCGGATTGACACCTGTAAGGTGCAGGCTGCCGGGGTCGTGCGACGACGCCCGGCAGCCGCCGACAGGCGATCTCGTGATGTGGGCAAGCGTGATGTGGGCAAGGAGGTGACACGTCGTGCACGAGGACATCGACCTCACCGACCTGGACCGGTTCACCAACGGCTTCCCACACCGGATATTCGATCGGCTGCGGCGCGAAACGCCGGTCTGGTTCCATCCGCCCACCGCGCACAGCCCCGGCGGCGACGGTTTCTGGGTGCTCAGCCGATACGCCGACATCGTCGCCGCGGCCACCGACACCACGGTATTCTCCTCCGAATCCGGCGGCGGACGCGACGGCGGCGGCACCACGCTCGAGGATATGCCGCTGGGTGTGCCGGTCGGGGCGCTGCTGAACATGATGGACGATCCCCGCCACGCGAAAATCCGTCGCCTGCTCGCCCCCAGCACCACTCCCCGAGCGCTGCGGCGGATCGAGAACGACCTGCGCCGGCGCGCGGCCGATATCGTCGACGCGGCCGTGGCGAAGGGTGACTGCGACTTCCTCACCGACGTGGCCGCGGAACTGCCGCTGCAGGCCGTCGCCGAACTGGCCGGTGTGCCGCAAGCCGATCGCCACGAATTGATGAACTGGGCGAACGTCACCCTGGACTACGACGGCCGCGAAGTCGGTGAGGTCGACGACCGTCTCGCTCGGGCGCAGGCTCGCATGTTCGCCTATGCCGCGGATCTGCTGCAGCGCAAATGCGTCGCGCCGGGTGAGGATCTGCTGTCGGTGATCACGCACGCACTCGTCGACGACGAGCCGCTGACCGATGCCGAACAACACCTGTTCCTGTCCCTCGTCGTGGCCGCGGGCAGCGAGACGACACGCAACTCCATCGCCATCGGTACGGCCGCGCTCAGCGAATCGCCGCAGCTGTGGAAACAGTTGCAGCAGGACAGGTCTCGGCTGCCGGCTGCCGTGGAGGAGATGCTGCGCTGGGCGTCCTCGACGCCCTACAACCGGCGCACGGCCACCGCGGACGTGTGGATCGGCGGCCACCGCATCGCCGCCGGTGACAAGGTCACGCTGTGGTGGGCCTCGGCCAACCGCGACGACAGTGTGTTCACCGACCCGCATCGCTTCGACATCACCAGAAACCCCAACCCGCACGTGGCGTTCGGGCGCGGCGTGCACTTCTGCCTGGGTGCGTCGCTGGCGCGGATGGAAATGCGGGTCATGTTCGACGCGCTGCTGGATCGGGTCGAAACCCTCACTCCGCGTGGGCCTGTCGAGTACGTCCGCAGCAACAAACACACCGGTATCCGGCATATGCCGGTCACGATCGGCGCCCGATGAGAGCCGCGCGGCCCGTGGGTGACCCGCCCGAGTGAAAGGAGGCAGCCAGTGGCTACCGAACCGACCGTGGAGAACGTCAGCCGGCTGCAGAGCTCGAGCCGCGACGTCACCCAGTTGCCCTCGATCCTCGCCGACTGGCTGGCCACGGTCATGCCGAACGGGCAGCGGCCCGAGATCACCGTGGTCGGCGGGATCGACGCCAACGGCATGTCCTCGGAGACGATCGTGCTCACCGCCCACTGGGACGACGACGGCGCGCCCGTGGACCGGAAATGGGTGATGCGGGTGGCGCCCACCGAGGCCGACGTCCCGGTCTTCCCGGTCTACCGCCTGGATCATCAGGCCCAGGTGATCGAGGCCGCCGGTACGAGGGCCGGCATTCCGGTCCCGCGGGTGCGGTTTCTGGAGAACACGGGAACGGTGCTGGGGGCGCCGTTCTTCATCATGGACTACGTCGAGGGAATCGTCCCGCCCGATGTGATGCCGTATACGTTCGGCGGCAACTGGTTCTACGACGCGGCCCCCGAACAGCAGCGCGAACTGCAGGACGCCACCATCGAGGTGCTCGCGAAGCTGCACTCGATTCCCGACGCGGGCAGCGCATTCGGGTTCCTTGTCGCCGACCGCGCCGGCGACACCGCGCTGGGCAGGAATCTGGCCTGGCTGCGGGCGTGGTACGAGTTCTCGGTCCCCGACATCGGGGGTTCAGCGCTGGTCGAGCGCGCCTTCGACTGGCTCGACACCCACTGGCCCGAGCAGATCGCGGCCGGTGAGACCGTGCTGTTGTGGGGTGACGCGCGGATAGGCAATGTGCTCTACCGCGACTTCCGTCCGGCCGCGGTCCTCGATTGGGAGATGACCACGGTGGGCCCCCGCGAACTCGACGTCGCGTGGTGTGTGTTCGCGCATCTGGTGTTTCAGGAGTTGAGCGGGCTGGCCGGGCTGCCGGGGTTGCCGAATGTGCTGCGCGAGAACGATGTTCGCGACACGTATCGTCGCCTCACCGGTGTCGAACTCGGTGACCTGCGGTGGTTCTACGTCTACTCGGCCGTGGTCTGGGCGTGTGTGTTCCTGCGCACCGGCGCCCGCCGGGTGCACTTCGGGGAGATGCAGCGACCCGAGGATGTGGAGTCGTTGTTCTACCACGCGGGGTTGCTGCGCCGGCTGATCGGGGAAACGGCGCAGTGAACCGCGGCTACCGGCCCGGGCCGAGGTAGTCGAGGATGATCCGGTCGACCTCCTCCGGCTTCTCCAAATGCAGGAAATGCCCCGCGTCGGCGATGCGGACGACGCGGCTTCCCGCGGGCAGGTGACGCTCCAGATCGTGGAAGAAGCCGGGGCGCAGGCATCCGTCGGTGGCGCCGTAGAGCTGCAGTATGGGGTGGATCGGTGGGCTCATCAGCAGTCGGTCGAGGTCGCGGGGTCGCGTCGGCCGCGGCCGGACCAGTT
The DNA here is from genome assembly GCF_001665695.1 of Nocardia sp. 852002-51101_SCH5132738. NCBI lineage: Bacteria > Bacillati > Actinomycetota > Actinomycetes > Mycobacteriales > Nocardiaceae > Nocardia > Nocardia sp. 852002-51101_SCH5132738. Next base: position 15,279 of record NZ_LZML01000114.1, read on the forward strand.
GCCGGTAGTAGCCGATGATCGCCGAGCGGTGTTGCGGCGGTGCGGCCGCGGCGAGGTGAGCGAGGTCGTCGGTGGCGTCGTAGCCGGGAGACCATCGCCGCCACAGGAATGCCGTCATCGAGGTGAACAACCGTTCGGGAACGGCGGGGAACTGGTTGGCGAGGATGTACCAGCTGTTCACCGACTGCGCCAGCGTCCGCCCGACCTGGCGGGCGAGGTCACCGCGGGTGATCCGCACGCTCGCCAGGGGCGGAACGGCCGCGGCGACGAAGGCCCGGAACGGTGATTCGGGCAGTGCGGCAATGGCATTCGCGGTGAAGGCGCCCCAGTCGTGGCCGATGACCACGGCCCGGTCGGCGCCGAGGCGTTCGGCGATGCCGAGAGCGTCGGCGACGCGCGAGCCGGTCGACAGGTCACCGTCGGCCGGCACCGACGACGGAGCGTATCCGCGGCTGAACGGTGCGACGGCGTAGTACCCGTGCTCTGCCAGTGCGGGTCCGAGATGGCGCCACGTCCAGGCGGTGTCGGGGTAGCCGTGCAGGCACAGTGCGAGCGGCGCCGCGGGGTCGCCCCAGGTGAGGGCGTGCAGGGTGACCTGTTCCAGATCGAATTCGGTGCGCCCCGGCGCGGGAGTGGAGGTGGATGCCATCGTGCCTCGTCGGTCGTTCCGCACCCGCTGGGTCCGGCGTCGGCTTTGCTGTTTACAGGCGTATATCCTAGTTTCTGACCCATGGTGGAGGCCGCGATACATCCTCGCCCGCCCCGGCGCTCTCTGGCCGGGCGCTCCGCCGAGACCGTGGACCGCCTGCTCGACGCCGGTCTGGACGTGCTACGCGAACAGGGCTACGACCAGTTGTCGATGCGGGAGGTGTGCCGGCGCGCCGGGCTCACCCACGCCACGGCCTACGGCTACTTCTCGGCGAAACAGCATCTGGTGGCCGAGGCGTACTGGCGCCGGATCCGCACCTGGTGTGCGCGGCCGGTCACCGGAGATACGCCGTCGCAGCGGCTGGCGGCCGTGTTCATCGAGATGGGTGACCTGATGGCCGAGGAACCGGAACTGAGCCTGGCCGCCTCCGCCGCGATCCTCAGCCACGACCCCGACGTGTCGGCCCTGCGCACCCGCATCGGTGCCGCCCTGAGCGAGCGCGTCCGCACCGCCCTGGGCGACGCGTGCACCGGCGAGCTTCTCGACGCCCTGAACATCGCCGTCAGCGGGGCGATGATCCAGGCCGGGATGGGCTACTACAGCTACCGGGAGATGGCGAACCGGCTGACGTCGGTGGCGCGTCTGCTGCTGGCGGCGGCGATCGCTGAGCCGATGCGCGCGATCCCGGCGAGGCGGCACGCGCGGGATGCGCGCGGGTCGGTCGCTCGCGGCGGCCGTCGCGCAAGTGCCACATTTTTGCCCGATGGGCCCGAGTTGCCGGTCTAGACTGCTGCGGATCAGCTGGTGAGATTCCTGAGGTCCTCGCACAAGGATTCTCGCACCGGTAACGAGCGACGGCCGGGCAACCCGGCCGGGTGCGAGGGTGAGTCGATGAATGGCGGCAAGACACTGCGGGCCTGGTGGAACGATCCGGTCGACTACTGCTGGCTGGTACGCAGCCTGACGGCCCGATCGGCGCTGGGTCCGCTGAAAGTGCTGGTCGGTGTCGCCGGGGCGATGATCGCGGCGATGGGAGCGGTGATCACGGGCTCACCGGTGGGACCGCCCGGCCATCCCGGCGTCGCGTCCGCGGTCGGAGTGTCGTGCGGGGTGCTGTGGGCACTGCGCTGGTGGCTGCTGCGCTGGCCCGGCAAAACCGAATCGCTGCTGCTGATCGGCGGCGCCGATGTGCTGTTCATCCTGGAATTCCTGCAGGTGCCGGATCGGGTGTTCGCGGCGATGGGCACGGTACTGCTCGTGGTCACCGGCAGCTACCTCGGCTTCTTCCACAATGCGCGGGTGCTGGCCGCGCATTCGGCGTGGTCGCTGCTGGCGGTGGTCGTGGTGTCGGTGCGCATCGCCACCGGCGGCGGGCAACTGCGCCTGGCGCTCGCGGTCGGGCTGCTGCTGTTCGTGTCGGTGGTCAGTGCCCTGCCCGCGTTGCAGATCCTCTACTGGCTGCTGCGCACCGAATCGCTGTCGGACCCGCTCACCGAACTGCTGAATCGCCGCGGCCTCGAGATTCGGCTCCCGCTCCTGGTCGACCGGCACCCGGCGATCAGCGTCATGACCTTCGACCTCGACAAATTCAAAAGCGTCAACGACACCTGGGGTCACCGCGTCGGTGACACCGTGCTGGCGCGAACCGCCCGGCGCCTGCACGAGGCGGCGGGACGCTCCGCGGTGGTGGCTCGCACGGGCGGAGAGGAATTCGTGGTCGCCGCGCCGATCGCCGCCGATCTCGCTCGCGCGGAGGCCGAGCGCCTGCGCCGCACGGTCGCCGAACCGTCGGACACCACGGTCGAGGTCACCGCGAGCGTCGGTGTCGCCGTCTACGACGCCAGAATCTGCCCGCAATGTCCGCGACCGACCCCGGACCGGCTGCTGCAGTCCGCCGACGCCGCCATGTACCGGGCCAAACAGGCCGGGGGAAATCTGGTGGTGCTCGACGATCTCACCCCGCCGCCGGATCACCACCGGGCAACCGGATCACCCGTCCGCGGGTGATGTCACACCCGGGCGGTTCGGGGACTCTGTGGTGGCAGACGATCGAACGGCCGAGGAGGTTCACCATGGCGTCGACGCCGCAGCATGACGCCGGCGACGAGCTTACCGATCGGTTTCTCGCCTACCGCGAGCTGCTGTTCTCGGTGGTTTACACCATGCTCGGCAGTGTCGCCGACACCGAGGACGTGCTGCAGGACGTGTGGCTCGCGTGGGCCGGGCGGCATCGCGATCCCGGCGCCGAGCCGGTCGAGAACCCCCGCGCCTACCTCGTCCGGGTCGCGGCCAACGCCGCGCTGGCCAAGCGGGCCGAGGTGAACCGACGCCGCGAGACCTACGTCGGCCAGTGGTTGCCCGAACCGCGGGAGTGACCGGCCGGTGTGAATCCGCGGCCTTCGGTGTGGGAGCAACCCCTTCGCAAATGCCTCGATGCCTGCGAGGATACGAAGTATCGAGGGAGCCGTAGCGAAGGGAGCAACGCCGATGACGAGCAGTGGGCACACCACCCATCCCGGACACGAGCACACCCACGGCGAGGGCTGCGGGCACGTCGCGGTGCCGCACGGCGACCACGTCGACTACCTGCACGACGGCCATATCCACCGAGTGCACGGGGACCACGTCGACGAATGCGAACCGAGCGGGCACACCGAACACGCCGGACACGAGCACGTGCACGGCGAAGGCTGCGGGCACGTCGCCATCCCGCACGGCGATCATGTCGACTATCTCCACGACGGGCATCGGCACGCGCCCCACGACGGCCACTACGACGAACACTGACAGCGATACCCGCTACCGGCTGTTCGGCGAAAGCCCCACGGCGCCGGCGTGTTTCAGCAGTCGTGCGGTTTCGATGCCCGTAGCGAGAACAGCAACGGAACCCGCGGCTGCCCGGGCGGCAGACGGTACCGGCCGCCGTCCCCGACCAGGTTGCGGAACCGCGGATACAGGGTGAAGTCGTGTTCGTGGAGGAACTCCAGGCGCAACCCGGCACCGGCGAGTGCGCTGATGATGTCGCCGATGCCGTGCTGCCACTGCACTGTCATGTTCGCAGTGGTCGCCGCGTCCGGGTCGGTGTAGGTGCCGGGCTCGTCGAACACCTGCGGCGCGGGATCGAAATAGTCGTAGGCGACGGTGCGGCCGTCGTCCTCGGCGAGAATGTCGCCGAACGGGTGGAATTCGGTCAGGTAGACGAAGCCGCCCGGCGTGAGCAACTCGGCCACCACCGACGCCCAGCGCACCAGATCCGGCAACCAGACCAGGGCGCCGACACCGGTGTAGACGATGTCGTAGCGGTCGCGGTCCAGTGCCGTCACCGCGTCGTAGACGTTGGCGGTCACGAACCGCGCGCCGGTGATACCGATGCGGGCGGCCAGGTCGGTCGCGGTGCGGACAGCGGGCTCGGAGAAGTCCACGCCGGTGACGCTCGCACCGCGACGCGCCCACGCCAAGGTATCGGTGCCGATATGACATTGCAGGTGCAGCAGGCGTTTTCCGCGCACGTCGCCGACCTCGTCGGGTTCGAAGTCGCGCAGCGCTTCGGCGCCGGAGACGAAACCGTCCAGATCGTAGAACTCGCTCGTGACGTGAATCGGTACGCGCTCGTCCCAATTGGCGCGGTTGAGTTCCACCCACTTGCCGGCTTGCGCGTCGATGCTCACGCCGCGCGACGTTAGCCCGGCTGAGGCACCGCCTCCACCGATTTTCCGCCCGAGCTCAGCCGGTGTGGATCGACAAGGCGATGAGCATCGCCGTGCGTTTGGCCGGATCATCCGGGTCGAGAAAGTCCAGCTCGCGCATGCGCCGCATCCGATGACGCACGGTATTGGGGTGCACGGCCAGGGTGCGGGCCGCGGTGGCGGGATCGCCGTGGGCTTCGAGCCAGGCCTTCAACGTGGGCAGGTACTGGGTGCCGGCCCGCTCGTCGATCTCGGCCAGCTGGGCGACGGGATCTCGGGACGGGAGCCGGCCGGTGGAGGCCATCGAGCGCAGGCGCTGGATCAGGACCCGGTCCCAGGCGGTGTCGTAGCAGGCCGGTTCCGGGGTGGCGGTCGCCGGCAGTGCCATGCACTCGTCGGCCTCCTGGCGGCTCGCGGGCAGCTCCCGCGCGTCGGCGGTGCCGCCGATTCCGGCGACCACGGTCATGTGCGCGGGCAGGCTCGCGGCGATGTCGGCGATCCACCGGTACGCCGGCGCCGGGTCCTCACCGGCCGGCAGCAGCGTGTAGACGGTATTGCCGAACAGCGTGCTGCGACCCACGCGCGACCAGCCGAAACCGGTGGTGGCGCGCTCGAACGCGAGCAGGATGCCGGCGTTGCGTTCCTGCTCGGCGTGGGCCTGCAACGCGATGACACGCAGATCGCGCGCCGGGATGCCGAGCTTGCCGATCGCGGCCTCCGCGTCGGGACTGCCTTCGATCAGTTCGATGACCAGCTCCGACTCGACCTGCCGTTCCAGATCGGCACTGACGCGCGACCGCAGCAGATGCAGCGCGACGGTGTGCGCGCCCTCCTGCAGGATTCTGGCCCGATCCGCCGAGAGCGGCTCACGGCCGGACACCCACACCGAACCCAGCAGCTCTCGGCCCGCGCGCACCGCGGCCACGGTGCGCCCGTGCAACCCGTGCTCGGGCGCGGGCGGGATGTAGCGCGGCGCGTCGGAGCGCGCGAGATGGGCGAAAATGCCCTGCTCCTCGAAGAATCGGCGTACCCGATCGGGCATGCGGCGGCCCAGAATGGTGTCCGAGCGCACCGGGTCGGTGTCGTGGTGCGCGGTCGAGTAGGCCATCACGCGCGAGAGCTGATCCTCGATCGTGACCGGCCCGTCCAGGGACGCCGAGATGGTGTCGGCCAAGGCGAACAGGTCGCTGGGACCGCGCCCGGATTCGGTTTCGCGGCCCTCGAGGACGAGCCCGTAGACCACCGAGGCGATCTGGCTCCAGGACACGCTCGGATCGACGGTCATCAGAGCCGGGCCGCGATCGTCGAGCAGCTGCCGGATCCGGGCGTCCGGTGTCTCGGAGGTGCGGGCCACGATCACGCCGGCGCGGGCGTCGATGCCCAGGGCGAGCGCTTCGGCCAGGTCGGCCGCGCCGACGGCGAGGAACACGTCGCCGGTGGCCGCGTGCGGGCGAATCGGATCGTGGACCGCGACGCTGTGGATCTCGACGGTGCGGTCCACGACGGTGCCGTGCAGGCGGGCGCCGTAGCGGCTCACGATATTGATCAACCGATCCAGTTTCACCATCGGCGCAGATCACCGCTCCTTCCTGGACAGCGGGGCGAGCGCCACGCTGTTCGCCACTGACAATCTGTGCGATCGAGATTGTTTTCTGCTGACAATGTAGCCGGTGTGCCGGCGGGTCACTCTGGAGATGGACCTCGGTGCGGCGGATGTGGTGCCGTCCGGGGTCCGGGGTGTTGTCGGCAGTGGACGAAGAGAATGAGATGACCGGAACGGAAGGCGTCTGGTTGACGCAGGACGCGTACGAGCGGCTACGGCGGGAATTACTGGAGTTGCGGTCGGCGCAGCACGGTCCCGGGGACGAGGACGGACAGTCCGCGGCCGGGCGGCGGTTGCGCCGGCTGGAGTTGGAGGAGTTGCTGGATCGTGCCGTGGTCGGGCAGGCGCCCGCCGACGACGGCATCGCCGAACCCGGGATGGTGCTGACCGTCCGGTTCGACGACGAGCAGACCGAAACCTTCCTGCTGGGCCGGCGCGACGGTGCCGACACCGAGGAGCTGGAGGTCTATTCGCCCGAGTCGCCGCTGGGCAGCGCGCTCACCGGTGCCCGGCCCGGGCAGGTGTGCTCGTACCGGATTCCCAGCGGGGCGTCGGTGAACGTGACATTGCTCGAGGCGGTCCCCTACGGCATGCACCTGCGACGGCGTTGATCGCGGTCGGCCGCGGCGGACTGGGCCGGAAAGTGAGGTCGTGAAATGGATTGGCCACATCTGCTCAGGTTCGTCGGTGTCACCGTCGCGTTCTCGGCACTGGTGCTGCTGGTTCTGGTGCCGCGGAAGGTGACGCGCCGACTGTGCTCGCACTGCGGGCACTCCAATATCGTGCACGACCCGGTATCGGGCCGCTGCCGCAGCGCCGTGGACGCCGGAGTCCTGGTCTCGCGCGACGGCGGCGCCGGGCCGGCGGCCGAGCGCTGCCGATGCCAGGACTATCGCGGCGAACGGTGACCGGCCTCAGGAGGGGGTGCGGCCCGGTTGCCGGCGTCCGGCGAGGAAGTAGGCGATCGGCACCGTACCCGCCGAGTTGAGCAGTGTCACCGCGGTCGCCCACCGCAGTTTCGACCCCCGGATCTCCGCGGCCGGCCGGCGCGCGATATCGATCAGCGCCGCGATTTTCAAGATCCCTTCGACCACCGTCGCGGCCACGATCAGCCGCCGTGTCCGCTCGTCCAGCTCGCTCCACCGTTTCCTCGCCACGAGCACCCCTTTCCGGTTCCGCCACATTTTGATCACCTCATAGTGCACGGCGGGCAACCGCCGATCCAGGGCCGAAGGGCCTCGCGTTTCGCCGCACCCGGGTAGGGTCGGTCCGGCGGCCGTAGCCGCGTAATCGGCGAGAATCCCCGATGACCGTGCACTGAATATCGAAGCGCGACAAGCATTTTCGTCCGAGGCGGATGTTCGGTCCGTGCCGGCGCGGCGAAAGGTGAATCGATGTGCCGATTGTTCGGGCTCAGCGCGGCACCGCAGCGGGTGCACGCGACATTCTGGTTGCTGGAGGCCTCCGACAGCCTGGCGCGGCAGAGCCGCCGCGAACCCGACGGCACCGGGCTGGGCACCTTCGAACCCGACGGCCGGCCCCTGGTGCGCAAGCAGCCCATCGCCGCCTACGAGGACAAGCAGTTCGTGCGCGAGGCCATGGAGTGCGAATCGGCGACCTTCCTCGCCCACGTGCGCTACGCCTCCACCGGGGCGACGGTCGCGGCCAACACCCACCCGTTCGAGCAACACGGGCGGCTGTTCGCCCACAACGGTGTCGTCGGAGGTCTGCCGGAACTGGAACGCGCGCTGGGTGACTACCGCGATCTGGTCGCCGGGCAAACCGATTCCGAACGGGTCTTCGCGCTCGTCACCCGATGCATCGACGAACACGACGGCGATGTCGTCGCCGGGATCGGCGCGGCGGTCGGGTGGATCGCCGACAACCTGCCGGTGTTCGCGCTGAACTTCGTGCTCACCACCGCGCAGGATCTGTGGGCGCTGCGCTATCCCGACACCCACGACCTGTTCGTCCTCGAACGCGCCGCGGGCGGACCCGGCGGCGGCAAACACCTCGACCACGCCGGCACCGGCCCCATCCGCGCCCACTCCCTCGCGCTGGCCGACCATCCGGCCGTGGTCATCGCCACCGAACGCATGGACAGCGATCCCGGCTGGCGTGAGCTGCCGGTGGGCCGGTTGCTGCACGTGGGACCCGATCTGGTGACCGCCCGCCACACCGTCGTCGACCACGCGCCGCGGCACCGGCTCACTCTCGCCGATCTCGGCGAGCACGCCGCGGCCTCACAACGGGCCACCACCTGAGACAAACGTCTGTAACAGGTTCTATTTCCCGTGTTACTGTCACTGCCATGAGACGGGCAGCCGGCACGACCGCACGCAGTGGTGGGGTCCGCTGATGGTGGATTCGCGTACGCCGGTCGTCGTGGGCGTCGGACAGGCCATCGACCGCATCGACAGTTCCGAATACCGGCAGATGTCGTCGGTCGACCTCGCCGCCGTGGCCGCCCGCGCCGCCCTCGAGGACACCGAGGTCCGCTACGCCGACGCCGCCGCGAGCGTCGAACTCATCGCCGGGGTGCGCCAATTCGAAATCTCGGCGCCGGTGCGCGCCCCGCTCGGCCGCTCCGACAACTACCCGCGCTCGGTGGCGCGGCGACTGGGCATCGACCCGCCCCGCGCCGTGCTCGAGGTGGTCGGCGGGCAGGGCCCGCAACATCTGCTCACCGAGTTCGCCGCCGACATCGCCGCCGGGCGACTGGAATCGGTGCTCATCACCGGATCGGACGCGATCTCGACCGAGCGCCACTACGCCGGGCGAGACGACCGACCCGACTTCACCGAAACCGCCGCCGGCCAGCTCGAGGACCGCGGCTTCGGATACGAATCGTTCGTCGACGACAACCTGATCGCCCACGCCGTCATGGGCGCACCCACCCAGTACGGCCTGCTCGAGAACGCCCGCCGCGCGCGCGTGGGCGCGACACCGCAGCAGTATCGCCTGGAAATGGGAAAACTGCTGGCGCCGTTCACTTCCGTGGCCGCCAAGAATCCTCTCGCCGCCGCACCGGTCGAGCGCAGCGCCGAGGAACTGGCGACCGTCACCGACTCGAACCGGATGATCTGCGACCCGTTTCCACGCCTGATGGTGGCCCGCGATCTGGTCAACCTCGGCGCCGCGGCCGTGGTGATGTCGCTGGGCAAAGCCCGCCGGCTCGGCGTCCCCGACGACAAGCTGGTGTATCTGCGCGGCCACGCCGACCTCGAGGAGCAGACCCTGCTCGCCCGCCCCGACCTCGGCGCCGCGCCCACCGCGTGGACGGCGGCGCGAGAAGCGTTGCGGGTGGCCGGAATCGGGCTCGACGACCTCACCACCCTCGATCTCTACAGCTGCTTCCCCGTCGCGGTGTTCAACTTCTGCGACGGCACCGGACTGGCCACCGACGACCCGCGCGGGCTCACCGTGACCGGCGGGCTGCCGTTCTTCGGCGGCCCCGGAAACAACTACTCGATGCACGCGATCGCCGAGACCGTGGCCCGGATGCGTGACCAGCCGGGCGCTTTCGGCCTGGTGGGCGCCAACGGCGGCATCATGAGCAAATACTCGGTCGGGGTGTATTCGACCACGCCGGCGCCCTGGGAGCCCGACCGCAGCGCACACCTGCAGCGCGCCGTGGCGTCGGCCCCGCAGGTGCCCAGCCGGGCGCGCGCCGACGGGCCGGCCCGGATCGAAACCTACACCGTGCGCCACGCATTCGAGCCGCGCACCGGACTGGTCGTCGGGCGCCTGCACGCCGACGACAGCCGGTTCCTGGCGATCATGGCGCCGGAAAGCCTTGCCGCGGTGGACGATCCGATCGACCGCGACATCCTCGTCACGTCGAGCGAGAAGGGCAACACCGCGGTCATGGTGCCGTGACCGGCCGCGGACGCGGGAACGGAGAGATTGATGGGGTTCGTCCAGCCGGAACTGCCGGTCGTCGATCAACAGCAGTGGGAGAACAGCGGCCGCAGTGAGCGCATCCGGCTCATGGCGCGGCACTGGGCCGAGGTCGGCTTCGGCACACCGGTGGTGCTGCATCTGTTCTACGTCGTCAAGATCTGCCTCTACATCCTCGGTGGCTGGCTGTTCGCGCTGAGCACCAGCGGCATCGACGGATTCACCGATGTGGGCAGCTGGTGGTCGGAACCGATCGCGTTCGAAAAAGCCGTGCTCTACACGATGCTGTTCGAGGTGATCGGCCTCGGCTGCGGATTCGGGCCGCTCAACAACCGCTACTTCCCGCCGATGGGATCGATCCTGTACTGGCTGCGGCCCGGAACGATCCGGCTCCCACCGTGGCCGCGCGTGGTCCCGCTCACCCGCGGCACCGCCCGCACCCCGGTCGACGCCGCGCTCTACGCGCTGCTGCTGGTGGTGCTGCTGTGGGCGCTGCTGTCCGACGGCACCGGCCCGATCCCCGCCCTCGACACCACCGTCGGACTGTTGCCGGCCTGGCAGGTCGGCCTCGTCGTCGCCGTGCTGGCGGTGCTGGGACTGCGCGACAAGGTGATCTTCCTGGCCGCGCGCGGCGAGGTCTACGGCTCGCTGGCGGTGGCGTTCCTGTTCGGCGGCGCCGATGCGATCCTGGCCGCCAAACTCGTCTTCGTCGTCATCTGGATGGGTGCGGCGACCTCGAAACTGAACCGGCACTTCCCGTTCGTGGTCTCGACCATGATGTCCAACAGCCCGATCGTGCGCCCGCGATGGCTGAAGCGCCGCTTCTTCGCCGACTTCCCCGACGACCTGCGGCCCGGCTGGTTGTCGCGATTCGTCGCCCACAGCGGCACCGCGGTCGAGATGTGCGCGCCGATCGTGCTGTTCTTCTCCCACGGCGGCCGGCCCACCGCGGTGGCGGCGGTGATCCTGCTGTGCTTCCACCTGGCGATCCTGACCGCCATCCCGATGGGCGTACCGCTCGAGTGGAACGTGTTCATGATGTTCGGGCTCGGGGTGCTGTTCGTCGCCCACGCCGACATCGGCTTCGCCGACGCCACGCATCCCTGGCTGCCGGTGCTGCTGTTCGCGGTCCTCGTCGCGATCGTGATCACCGGAAACCTGCTGCCCTCCCGGATCTCGTTCCTGCCCGGGATGCGCTACTACGCCGGCAACTGGGACACCACGGTGTGGTGCGTCAAACCCTCGGCGGCGCAGAAGATCGACCGCAACATCGTCGCGATCGCGAGCATGCCGCAGGCGCAGATGGAGCGCTACTACGGCAAGGACCGGGCCCAGATCCCGCTGTATCTGGGCTACGCCTTCCGCGCCATGAACACCCACGGCCGCGCCCTGTTCACCCTCGTGCACCGCGCCATGCCCGCCGGCCGCGAGGACGAATACACCATCACCGACGGTGAACGCATCTGCAGCACCGCCATCGGCTGGAACTTCGGCGACGGGCACATGCACAACGAACAACTCATCGCCGCCCTGCAGCAACGCTGCCACTTCGAACCCGGCGAAGTGCGGGTCGTGCTGCTCGACGCCCAGCCCATCCACACCCAGGTCCAGGCCTACCGCCTCGTCGACGCCGCCACCGGCGAATTCGAAAGGGGCACAGTCCGAGTCGCCGACATGGTGGAAAGCCAGCCGTGGGCCGACAACCTCCCCGTCCACGTCACCAGCACCGCGGGCCCGGCCGTCACGGATTCGCACCCAGCTCCCTGACGACCTCCTCAGCGACGGATCGATCGGCATCAGAACGTCGGAATGGCCTTGGACGGAGTCAGTTTGCTGGTCCCCAGCCAGTACTCGGGCAAGGCCATCTTCCGCAGAATCTCCGACGCGGCCGGCAGATCCTCCGCCTGTGCGGCCGCGAGATAGCTGCGGCTGAGATGCACATTGATGAAGCGGTTCATCAATGCCGCGCGCTCGGGTTCGACGGTGCCGGTGATTCCGGGCAGCGTGGTCGCCGAACCGGTGGCGACCTGGTTGATTCGTTCGATCACCGGCTTGCTCGGGTTCGCGAAGTAGGCGCGCAACAACGCCTGCTCCTCGGCGTCGAAACTGCTGAACCGCAACTGCGGGTCGGCGAACCGGCGGTTGGCCAGCCGGTGGGCCGTGCGTTGGAACAACGCCACGTTCGCCGGTGTGCGCCCGAGTTTGAGGACGTTCATCGAGGCGATCGCCTGGCCGAGATGTTTGTCTCCGTCCCACATGTTGGGGCCCCAGCTGGTGCGGTAGTTGTAGGCGCGAATGGCATCCAGACGCATCTGCTTGTCGGTGAAACCGGCGCTGGTCAGGGCGGAATCGGCGTCACCGAGGCCGCCGCCGCGGTCGACGACGCGATCCACCGCGACCGCGGCGCCCAGTGGCGTGTGGCCGTATTCGCCGGCAGCCGAGCGAGCCGAGTCGATGATCTGTTCCCTGGTCCGGTTGTAGTTCAGGATCCAGCCTCGGCGCCCCGACTCCGCGGCGATGCGCATATTGGCTGTCTCCGCGTCCTGCCGCAGCCGCGAGCGCGAGCTGAGCGGAAAACGCCTGCGCCCCATCATGTATTCGGCCACCGGGTTCGCGTTGACGGTATTGATCGCCGCCAGCGCGGTGAGCAGCCGCTCCGAACCCGAGGGCGCGCCCGCGGCCGTCGCCGCAGCCGCACCACCGGCACCGGCCTGCCCGCCCGCGAGAACCGAACCGATCCGCGCCACAGCCTGATTGCCGCGCGCGGCGACGTTCTTGCCCACTCGGCGCAACAACACCACGCCGACGACCATCACCGCACCGCCGACGAAGATCACCTCCATCCCCTGGCCGGGGGTCTGCCGGAACAGATCGTCGAGCACCAGCGCGTACACACCGAGATAGATGGTGAACGCGACCATCTTGCCCGCCGAGACGAACGCGTCGACCAGATTGCGGACCAGGAAGGTCTGCGTCGGCCCGTAGGCGAAACCGCCTGCCGCGAAACCGAATATCGCCATGAACGCGTGATAGATCGCCTCGGCCGCCGCCACCACGATCTTGCCCGACAGATACACCCCGAACAGCAGCAGCACCGCCGCGAACAGCAACAGCAGCAGACCGGTGCAGACCTGCCCGGCATTGGGGTTCTGAGATTTGGTGTAGGCCGCGGTGTCGCCGCAGCGCTGCATGCCGCTCGCGACACGGGCGTCACTGCCCGCCGCGACTCCTGCCGACCATTCGGCCCGGCACGCCGGTGAGCGATCGACGACATGCCCGAAATTCCAGACCTGCAACGGGTGGCGCACGAAATTGTCGGCCAGAGTGTTCTCCATCGTGGCAATCACCGATTGGGGATTCGGATTCGCATCGCCGTTCAGCCCGGCCGCCACCGCGACTCCCACATCGCGGCCCTCGGCGAGCAGCCCGTGGGGCGACAGCACATCGGCCATCGGATGCGCGAGATAGCCGACCCCGAACAGCGCGACCGCCAGCATCGTCAGCACCTGCAGCGTGGCCTTGCTGAACAGCCCCCGCACGACGAACCACGCGACGAAGGACGCGCCGACACTGGCGGCTACCGTCATGACCATCGGGGTGCCGATCTGTCCGGCGAGGGTATCGGCGACCTCGGTCAGCGGCACCGAGACCAATTGCAGCCAGCGAAAACTGATCGCGTACCCGATCAGCCAGATCGCGGTGACAGCGATCGCCATGAAACCGGCGAACTCCAAATCCAGCACCGTCGACAGCGCGGTGTTCCCAGGGTGCAGCAGGCTGCCGTGGTTGGTGGCGAAGACGTAGTCCGAGACCGCTGTTCCGGACGAATCCCGCACGTCCATCCAGCCGATCGCATCGATTGTCGAGGCACCCGCGGCGTCGGTCCGCGACTGCGCGGTCGCTACCGCACCCACACCGATCGGCGCGACGAACAGCAACAGAACCGTCAGCAGCAGCCACGCCGCGACCCGTCGTCCCCGGCTCGCGCCGAGACACCGCGCCCAGCGCCCGGCCACGACTGCGGGCCGCCACCGCGCCGTATCCCAGAAATCGCCCTCCGCACCGCTTCGCTCCGGAGCCCTGACACTCGTCACACCACTATCCCGTCGAAACCGAAACCAGGACCGGCGGAACCATGCGCCGGCGCCGCCACATGCCGACAGCGCATCGACGTGCTCGCCGGCGCTGATGATCACCGGGCACTGTACGGCCGGGCGGGAAGGCCGTAACCCGTTGCGCTCGAGGTGATTCCATCGACCCGCTCGGCGCGGCGACTACTGTGCACCACCGACCGCCGGGCCTGGCCGCCGACACCGGGGTGATCACCCGCCTGCGCCGGAGGTGGTGACGCCTCGGGACCGCCGCCCGGTGGATATGGTGAGTCATGTCTTTCCAGCCGACCCGGTGGACTCCCCCGCCGGCGCCCGCCCGGGCGCGCGCCCCGCACAGCGATCCGCCCATGCCCGACCTGCGGCTGCTCGAACTGCCCGGGGACGGTCCCGAGGATGTGGTGCTCGCACCCGACGGGCGGGTCGTCACCGGCATCGCCGACGGCGCCGTCCTCGCGGTCGACCCGGCCACCGGTGCGGTCGAGCAGATCGCCCACACCGGCGGGCGGCCGCTGGGCCTGCACGCCGAGGCCGACGGATCGCTGCTGATCTGCGACGCCGAGCGCGGACTGCTGCGCCTGGACCGCCCGCACGGCACCGTGGAAACCCTGTGCGACCGGGTCGACGGCGTAGCGCTGAACTTCGCCAGCAACGTCGTCGCCGACACCGACGGCACCGTGTACTTCTCCGAATCCAGCCGCCGCTACCCGCTCGACGACTACATGGGCGACATCCTCGAACACTCCGGCACCGGCCGGCTGTTCCGCCGCTGCCCCGACGGCCGGGTCGAAACCCTGGTCGACGGACTGCAATTCGCCAACGGGATCGTCCTGGCCCCCGACCGCTCCTGTGTGCTGGTCGCCGAAACGGGCGGCTACCGCATCGCCCGCCACCACCTCACCGGCCCCCGCGCCGGCGAGACCGACCATCTGGTGGAGAACCTGCCCGGCTGCCCGGACAATCTCGGCCTCGGCAGCGACGGCCTCGTCTGGGCCGCGCTCGTCACACCGCGAAACCCGGTGCTGGACACGTTGCTTCCGCTGCCCGGTGTGCTGCGCCGCCTCGTGCGCGCCATCCCGCCGGCCCTGCAGCCCAAACCCGCCCGCACCGTCTGGGTACAGGCCTACGACTTCGACGGCACCCTCGTCCACGACCTGCAATGCGAACCCGGCCGGTACGCGATGGTCACCGGCGTCGCCGAAACCGACGGGACCCTGTACCTGGGCAGCCTCAGCGAACCGGCGATCGCGGTGGTACGCCTGCCGTCATGAGACGGCCGAGGCGACAACCGTTGTGCCGCAGCCGGTTTCACTGGCGCCGCAGTGTTCCCGTGATGGCGCCGATCGGACCGGTCATCGAATAGGCGACGGTGTGGTCCGGGTTCAGGGTGAGGGTGGAGGACTGGCCGTCGTCCATACAGGTCGCGCCCGAGACCAAGCGGGCCCGCAGCGTGATCGAGGAATCGCTCGCCGAGGTGAGGGTTTCGGCGCGCCGGCAGGTGAGACCACTGGTCCGGCCGGTATTGCTCGCCGTACCCAGTTCCGTGCCCACCGCGCCCGCGCGCAGGGTGACGACGATGTCGTAGGTGGCCAGCCCGTCGGTGGCGGTGCCCTTCCAGGTGCCCGCGTAATCGGCGGGCAGCGCCGCCAACTCGCTTCCCGCGACTGTCGTCTCGGCGGCGGTGGCCTCCGGGGCCGACGTGTCCTCGGTCTCGACCGAGGTTTCGGTACCGGGAGCAGACGCCGGCCGATCCGATGACGCGCTGCGGAAGGCGAGCGTGGCACTGATCACCGCCGCCGCCACCAACACCACGGCCAGGCATCCGATCGTCACCAACCGGCGCCGCGACGAATTGCTGTGTGCGGGAGGGCTTTCAGCGTGTGCGCCGGCCTGGGTGTAGCCGTGGGGATCCCATGGTGCGGACGGTTGCGACGGCGCGCCGGGCCACGAACCCGTCCGCCCGGGCATACCGGTGTTCGGGAAGTGGCCGGGGGTGAAGGTCGATGACCGGCCCGCATCGCCCGGAAGCGATCGCTGTACGGTCGGCGGTGACGCCTCGGTCGGCGGCACGGGCGTGTGCGGGTGCCCTACGGCGCCGGAGCCGATCAGCGTGGAGGGAAGGTCGGGCGCGCTCTGCGGCGTGACCGGCGGATCGTTCGGCACCGGACCGGAATCCAGATCGAGCAGCATCACCGCCTGACGGCTGATGGCCTCCAGGATCGGTCCCGGCAACCACCCCGACCGGGCGTCACCCAATGCCACACACTGCCTTTCGACTTCGGCTGGCGTCGGGCGATTACCGGGTTGTTTGTCCAGGCATGCTCCCGCGAGCGGACGCAACGCCGCCGGCAGGCCATCCAGGCGCGCCGGTTCCTGCATCACCCGCCACAGCATCGGGATCGAATCACCCGAACCGAACGGCCCACTGCCGCTGGCGGCATACACCAGCACCCCGCCGAGGGCGAACACATCGACCGCCGGCCCCACCGGCGCATCACCCGAAATATGTTCCGGCGCCATATAACCCGGCGAACCGATCACCTTGCCGGTCGTGGTCAGCGTGCCGTCGTCGTCGGCGGCGCGGGCGATACCGAAATCGATCAGCCGCGGCCCGTCGAGAGTCAGCAGCACATTGGACGGTTTCAGATCGCGGTGCACCACCCCGGCCGCGTGCACATCGGCCAGCGCCCGCGCCAGGCCCGCGGCCAGCGGAACCAGCGCCGATTCCGGCAACGGCCCGAACGAGTCCACGGCCTCGCGCAACGACAACCCCGCGACGTACCCGGTGGCCAGCCACGGCCGCTCCGCCTCCACATCGGCGTCCAACACCGGCACCGCATGCGCGCCCGTCACCCGCCGCGCGGCGGCCACCTCCCGCCGGAACCGGGTGCGGAACTCGGGATCATCCGACAGATCCGGTCGCACCACCTTCACCGCGACGGTGCGGCCACCGGCGTTGCGGCCCAGATAGACTCGGCCCATTCCGCCGGAGCCGAGTACCCCGAGCAGACGGTAGGGGCCGATGGTCGCCGGATCACCGGACTCCAGTGGGAGCATCTGGACTCGTCGTTCCTTCCCGGCCGTGCCCTGCCGCGTGCGGGCTCGCTCGATCACACACGAGCGCGGCATCCGCCGCAAGCGGTGGACCTAGGCAAGCTCCGGAAGCTCTAGTGTTCTGCGCCTGAAATCCGTTGCAGATATCGTGCGAGGGAG
Source organism: Nocardia sp. 852002-51101_SCH5132738 (assembly GCF_001665695.1). Taxonomy (NCBI): domain Bacteria; kingdom Bacillati; phylum Actinomycetota; class Actinomycetes; order Mycobacteriales; family Nocardiaceae; genus Nocardia; species Nocardia sp. 852002-51101_SCH5132738. The sequence goes on from NZ_LZML01000114.1 coordinate 32,439, forward strand.
TCGAGGATCTCTTCGGCGGTCTTGCGCCAGA
>NZ_LZML01000115.1:0-70761 GCF_001665695.1 Nocardia sp. 852002-51101_SCH5132738
AACCGAATTCCATTGTGCTAGAATAGATTTAGTACCGAACTAGCTTCGGACTTACACGGTTCTCGTGACACCCTCGAGCGCACCCGCAACTCGGTGACGACGAAGGCCACCGCGGCGACCGTGGCCCCGGCCATGGCGGTCAGGATCCAGCGGTCGCCCCATCCGCGATCGCCGGCGGCGATGAGTGCCCACACCAGCATGCCTATCGCGGCGATCGAGGTGATCGCTCCGAGTGGATCCAGCCGAATCGTGGTTGCCGCTCGCGATTCCTGCAGTGAGAACGCTGCCGCGAGCAGTATCACCGCTGCGACCGCGAGTCCGCTGAAGATGGACTGCCACGACCAGTGCTGCAGCAACAACCCGGACCCGACCAGGCCCAGCATGCCGCCGACGCCAGCGAATCCGGCCCACATGCCGATCGCCCGGGGTGCGGACCGCTCGGGGAATCCCGCGGTGATCAACGACAAGGTCGACGGCATCACCATCGCCGCCCCGGCGCCGGCCACCACTCGAGCCGCGATCAGGCCGGCCAATGCCGAAGTGAACAGTGGAACGGCGGAGGCGATGGCGAATACCCCGAGCCCGGTGATCAGTACCCGGCGGCGGCCGTAGCGATCGCTGATCGAACCCGCGGGCAAGACCAGACAGGCCAGGGCCAGGGTGTAGCCGTCGACGATCCAGGTCGCCTGCACCTGCGTGGCGCCGGTGTCGGTCGCCAGCGCGGGCAGCGCCGTGTAGAGGGCGGCCATCGCGGCGATGACCAAGGCGACCGCCAGGCACGACACGACCACGGTGCGCCACTGACGCCCCGACCATCGGAGCACCTGTGTGTCCGCTTCCTGCGTGAGTGACGCCATTCCGGTCTCCGTTCACAGCTCAGCGGCGACTCGGGAGCAAGGCGCCGCGCACAACTCCACCGTGTCGGCGCGGAAGTCTCACGGACAAGACATGCGAACGAAGTCGACACATACGGGGCGTGCCCGGCGCGACTCGCTCGTCTCACCACTATCGACCGACGTGTGGTTTTCCCACCGTCCGTCGGCCGAGGTCGTCTCATACTGAGACGATGGGCATGGACTGGCTGCTGGCCACCGATCGGCACGATCGCGCCGCCGACCACATCTACAGCGCTGCCACACACCTGATCATCAGCGCGGGGTTCGACAACCTGACCGTCGATTCCGTGGCCCGGCGAGCCCACTGTTCGCGAGCCACCGTGTACCGCCACACCGGCGGCGTCGCCCACCTGCGCGAAACCGTGCTCGCCCGGGCCGCCACCAGCATCATCGAGAAAGTCGAAGCCGCGATCGCCCGCCGCAGCGGCACCGACCGTACCTACACCGCGCTCACGGTCGCGTTACGCGAGGCCCGAGCCGAACCGGTCGTCACCGCATTCCTGGGATCCGAGCACGGTCCCCGCGCTGTCACCGGGTTCTCCGAATCACCCGCGCTGATCGCGCTGGTGGCCGACCTGTTGGGCACCGACCCCGACGACGCGCTCGTCGCGACCTGGTTCATACGAACCATGGTCTCGATGCTGCTGTGGCCGGCCCACCCCGACACCGAAACACAACTGCTACAACGATTCCTGATCCCCAGCCTCGATGCCCCGCCCCGCGAGGCACCACCGGCGACAGCTCACGGCACGAGTGTCTCCGGCGCGGCACCGGGCAAATAGTCGTAACCCGTTACGCGGACGATCCCGAATTCTCTGCGCAGCAACGATTTTCGCTCACTACAGCGGCGCGTACACACATGCGTTCGCTGCCGCCTCGGCCGGCCGAGGCGGCCACGACAAAGTGGGCACCTGGCCCACCGCAGAGGAAGATCCGATCAGCTCGCTGCAGAAGATTTCAGCGATGGGCCGCACGAAAATGTCAGCGGAACGCTGTGTTCCGACCACGTCCGAACCGGCGGTTGTGGCTGCTACGGTGCCGGGCTGTGCGCGATATCGTGGTGCGACATCGGTTCCGATATCCGGAAGAGGGCGGCAGTCGAGGTGAGGCGGGTGAACCGGCGCGAGTTCTTCGGTATGGCCGGCGTGGCGGTAGCAGCCGGGGGCGCAGCAGTGGTGGCGGGATGCAGCCGGTCATCAGGACCGGGCGAGGCTGATTACACGCTGCGTATCGGTCGGGGGCAGGTGGAGGTGGCGCCCGGTCGTTCGGTGCCGGCCACGCTGTACAACGGGCAGTTCCCGGGCCCGCTGCTGCGGTTCGCCGAGGGAAAACCGGTGGTGGTCGACGTCCACAACGACACCGGCACCCCGGAACAGCTGCACTGGCACGGCCAGACGGTGCCGGTGGAAGTGGACGGCTCGGGCGAGGAGGGCACACCGTTCATCCCCGCGCACGGGATGCGGCGGTTGTCGTTCACGCCCGGTCCGTCGGGCCTGCGGTTTTATCACACGCACCTGATCGCCGGCGCGAACCTGGAGTTGGGCCAGTACAACGGCCAGGTCGGACCCGTTTACATCGAGCCGAAGCAGAATCCCGGCGCCTACGACCGGGAAGTCATCCTCACCCTCAAGGAGTTCGGTCCCACACCGAGCCAGGACGGGGACATGGCCGCGAACTTCCTGGCCGGTGAACCGCTCGCGGACCTGCGCGATCGAGGCGAAGCGGCGATGGCGGCCTCGCTCGCGTCGGGCCGCCCGCACGGGTACGAGGTCGGCTACGACACCTTCACCATCAACGGCCGCATGCTCGGCCACGGCGACCCGATCCGGGTCAAGGAGGGCGAGCGGGTGCTGCTGCACGTGGTCAACGGCAGCGCGACCGAGAACCGCAGCCTCGCGCTGCCCGGGCACACCTTCACCGTGCTGGCACTGGACGGCAACCCGGTGCCGAACCCGGCGCGGGTGCCGGTGCTGTGGCTCGGTGCCGCCGAACGTGTCTCGGCGGTGGTGGAGATGACCAACCCCGGCGTCTGGATACTCGGTGACCTGTCCGACGACGACCGCGCCAACGGCATGGGCATAGTCGTCGAATACGCCGGCCGCGCCGGTGAGCCGCAGTGGGCTCCGCCGCCGCCGTTCACGTGGGACTATCGCCTGTTCACCCGGCCCGCCGCGAGCACGGCGTCGCCGGATCAGCAGATCGAGCTGCTGATCGAGAAACGCAACGCCGACCGTGACGGGTTCAACGTGTGGACTCTCAACGGTGCCGCGTTCGACATGAACACCGGCGCACCGGCGTTCGACTTGGCGCGCGGCCGCCGGTATCGGTTGCTGTTCCGCAATGCCACCGACGACATCCATCCGATTCACCTGCACCGCAATACCTTCGAGGTCACTCATATCGCCGGGACACCGACCGCGGGGTTGCACAAGGATGTGGTGATGCTCGGCGGCTACCAGGAGATGGCGATCGATGTCGTCGCCGACGAAACGGGGGCGTCGCTGCTGCACTGCCACCAGCAACTGCACATGGACTACGGGTTCATGGCCTTGCTGCGCGTGAGCTGAGCACGCCGGGCCGGCATCGCATCCAGTGACCCGGGGCCAAGCCCGACCCACAGCAGAACACCAACCCGAGCAGCATTGCGAAACCGACGCGGGCGCGTGCTGGGTCACGGCGTAGATCCGCCCTGCACCCATCGGTGCGGCTACACCCCAGGGGTATGCCGCCACGGGTTCCAGGATTCACTCGCCATTTCGTCACCGGGCGCCGACCCCACGCACAATCCGGCGGCGAAGCACACATTTGTCATCATGCGTCCCCAACCCTGGAGGTGATGCGGTAAAACTATTGGCGCAGACCTTCTTTCAGCTGGCCAGCCGCGATAGTGGGCCAACGGCTGGGGCAGGAATGTGGCGGCGGGCCAGTGTGCGGTCTGTTCGCCAGGTCGGGGCACACAGACGCGAACCATGCGGGTGTTCGCGCCGCGCAGATCTGGAGAACAGATGTTCACGATGGAAACCGCCACCAAGTACGTCACCGGCCTCATCGAGTCCACCGGCGCCGCACTGGCCACCGACTTCGACGTTCCCGCCATCGTCGACACACTGCACCGCCTGGTCGAGGACTGGGACTTCGACATCATCGACCGGCGCACCTTCTGGGCCGTAGTCGCCACCCACATCCTCGTGCCTCGCGCCAACTCCGCGACTCACACCGGCTCCCCCGTTGCGTCGCTCGCTCTCGTGAAGGATCCGATGCCGGTCACTCAGTGACCCCAGCCAGGGTGATCACGCCGACCGGCCTGCCGGCGTGACCACCCTCGCTGGGCCGCCGCGAGCTCTAGCTCCTCCCGTGTAGCCCGGTGCTTTCACCTCCACACTGCCCCTGCGGAGACGTCGGACCACTGCCGGCCATCGTGACGGTCCGGCGGCACAGCTTCCCGTTCGCCCACACGATCGATGACCGTCTCCTACGGTCGGCCACAGGGCCCCGGCGGACCGAGCCGCCGGGGCCCTCATTCGCGCCTGCAGCACCCGCCGCTACGCGAGCGTGAATCCGGTGCCGCCGTTGCCGATGTAGATCAACTCCACACCCTGAGTGTGGTCACCCGGGATCAGTGACCCGAACACCCCGCTGCGGGGGTGGCTGCCCGGTGCCGGTATGCCGAACTATCAAAACGTGTCGAATAGGTCGTCGGTACTGGGCCGAGCTTTGAGGGTCGTGTTGGTCAGTTCGTGGTGTATGTGGGGAGCAGTTCGGCGATGAGTTGTTCGATGTGGGTGCGGATTTGGTCGCGGATGGGTCGGACTGCGTCGATGCCGAGGCCGGCGGGGTCGTCGAGTTTCCAGTCGCGGTAGTCGACGCCGGGGAAGTAGGGGCAGTTGTCGCCGCAGCCCATGGTGATGACGATGTCGCTGGTTTGGACGGTGTCGGGGGTGAGGATTTTAGGGGTTTGGGCGGTGATGTCGATGCCGATCTCGGCCATGACTCGGATTGCGGCGGGGTTGATCGTGTCGGCGGGTTCGGTTCCGGCAGAGCGGACTTCGACGCGGTTGCCGGCGAGGTGGGTGAGGAAGCCTTGGGCCATTTGCGAGCGTCCGGCGTTGTGGACGCAGACGAACAGGACGCTGGGGGTGGATGCCATGACGGGGCAGAGCCTTTCGAACGTTGGTTAGTTGGTGAGGTCGAGGTCGGCGATGAGGGCGCGGACGCGTTCTTCGATGGCGTCGCGGATGTCGCGGATTGTGGCGGGGTCGGCGCCGGTGGGGTCGGGCAGGTCCCATTCCTCGCAGCGGCCGCCGGGGATGGTGGGGCAGGCGTCGCCGCAGCCCATGCTGATGACGATGTCGGCGGCGTGCACGATTTCCTCGGTCCAGGGTTTGGGGAATTCCCGGGTGATGTCGATACCGACTTCGCTCATGGTGTCGATGACGCCTTGTTCGATGCGGTCGCCGGGGGTGGTGCCGCCGGACCAGCCGGTGGCGCGGTCACCGGCGAAATGGGTGAAGAATCCGAGTGCCATCTGAGAGCGTCCGGCGTTGTGGGTGCACAGGAACGACACCGCGGGTGCTCCGGTGCCGGGGTGGCCTTCGATTTTGGCCAGCGCACGTAGGCGTTGGCGGGCGAAGCGTTCGGCCAGCGGCGGCAGGTAGCTGACGACGGTGGCGCGGGCGGCGAGTTCGTCGTAGGAGGAGTGCAGGAACCGGTCGATCACGGTGCGCTCCGGGCGGTGGTGAGTTCGGTGTGGAGGGAGTTGACGCGGTCGGCGATGTCGTCGCGGATCAGGCGCATGCGGTCGATGCCGTCGATGCCGCGGTGGGAGGGTTCGTCGGTGTCCCACACCAGGATCCGCACCCCCGGCGGCGGGTCGAGGCGGGCTTCGCGGCCGAGGATTACCACGGTGTCGATGCGAGCGAGCAGCTCGGGATCGACAGGTTTGGGGTGTTCGTCACCGACCTCGACAACTGCTTCGGCGAGCACCTGCACCGACAGCTGATTCAACGCGAAGCCGGGGTCGGTTCCGGCGGAGTGAACCTCGATCGTGTCACCGGCGTGGTGGCGCAGGAGCGCGGCGGCCATCTGCGATTTGCCGCTGTTGCGCACGCACACGAACAGCACCGACGGCACCGGCAGGTCGTCGGTCACCGCGAAACCCCTTCGGCCACATCCGCGGCGGCTGTGTCGGTGCGGAAGAGGCGGTTGCGCAGGGCGAGGGAGACATAGACGAGGCCGACGAGGACGGGGACTTCGATCAGCGGGCCGACGACTCCGGCGAGGGCTTGGCCGGAGGTGGCGCCGTAGGTGGCGATCGCGACGGCGATGGCGAGTTCGAAGTTGTTGCCCGCGGCGGTGAACGCGAGGGTGGTGGTGCGTTGGTAGCCGAGGCCGATCGTGCGGCCGTAGAGGTAGCCGCCGCCCCACATGATCGCGAAATAGGCGAGCAGCGGCAAAGCGATCCGCGCGACATCCCATGGCCGGGAGGTGATCTGGTGGCCTTGCAGGGCGAACAGGATCACGATCGCGAACAGCAGCCCGTAGAGGGCCCAGGGCCCGATCCGCGGGAGGAGTTTCGACTCGTACCAGTCGCGGCCGCGGGCTTTCTCGCCGAGGCGGCGGGTGAGGAATCCGGCGACCAGTGGGATGCCGAGGAAGATCAGTACCGATTTCGCGATCTGCCACGGCGAGGTGTCGATCGTGGTCTGCTCCAGGCCGAGCCATCCGGGCAGGACCGACAGGTAGAACCAGCCGAGCACGGCGAACATGACGACCTGGAAGATCGAGTTCAGCGCCACCAGGACGGCGGCGGCTTCGCGGTCGCCGCAGGCGAGGTCGTTCCAGATGATCACCATCGCAATACATCTGGCCAGGCCGACGATGATGAGCCCGGTGCGGTATTCGGGCAGGTCCGGCAGCAGCAGCCACGCCAGCGCGAACATCAGCGCGGGCCCGATCAGCCAGTTCAGGATCAGCGAGCCGATGAGCAGGCGGCGATCACCGGTCACGGAGTCGAGGCGGTCGTAGCGGACCTTGGCCAGCACCGGATACATCATGACCAGCAGCCCGATCGCGATCGGCAGGCTGATCCCGTCCACCTCGACCGCCGACAACCCATCACCGAGTCCGGGGATCAGGCGCCCGAGTAGCAGGCCCGCGGCCATGGCGACGCCGATCCAGACGGGCAGGAACCGGTCCAGGGTGGACAGTTTGCCCACCACGGCGGGGTGGGCAGCCTGTTGGGTGGTGCTCACGCGGTCATCTCCAATCCGGCCTGGCGGCCGAGGACGAGCGACAGCCGCTCCAGCGCTTCGGGCACGATGCGGTAGTAGACCCAGGAGGCGCGGCGTTCGCTGGTGACCAGCCCGGCCTCGCGCAGCACCTTCAGGTGATGCGAGATGGTCGGTTGGGTGACGTCGAGACCGTCGGAGACGTCACACACGCACGCTTCCCCGCCGGCGCGTGCGGCGATCGCCGAGAGCACGCGCAGCCGCACCGGGTCGGCGAGGGCTTTGAACATCACGGCCAACTCGGCGGCTTCGCCGCTGGTCAGTGCACGGCCGATGGTTTCTGTGGCCTGGCATCCGGCCTGTTCGGCGCCCAGCGCCGTGACATCCACCCGTTGATTAGACACACATCGATATTGACCGAGATCGATATCGAGGGCAAGTGAACTCTGGGTGACACCTCCGGGCACCGGGACGCGGTTACCCGGCTGCAGTGTGGGTGGGGCGGGTGAGTGCGGCGAGTGCGGGGATCCCGACGGGTTCTTCGGCGAGTGCGGGGATGACCGCGTATCGATCGGTGTAGGTGGTGGCCCTGTGGATCTGGTCGAGTTCGGCGGCGGCGCGGCGGCGCAGCAGCGGGTCGGTGGGTGCGGCAGCGGCGAGGCTGTTGTCGATGACCCACGCCCACGGGTGGATGCCGGCGCGTTCGAGGTCGGCTTGCAGCTCTGCGGCCTCGAGGACCGGGGTGGTTTCGGGCAGGGTGATCAGCAGAACTTTCGTGGCCTCAGGGTTTTGCAGCCGCATCAGCGGGGTGACGAATCGGGTGCCCGGCGCCATCTGGCGCACGATGTCGCGATGGTAGGAGCCTGTGGCGTCGAGCAGCAGCAGCGTGTGGCCGGTGGGGGCGGTGTCGATGACGACGAACCGGCGCCGGGATTCGGCGATGACGTGTGAGAACGCTTGGAAGACAGCGACTTCGTCGGTGCACGGTGAGCGCAGATCCTCGGCGAGCGCGGCGCGAGCGGCCTCGTCGAGGCCCGCGCCCTTGCCGGCCATGACCCGGGCGCGGTAGTCGGCGACCGCGCGGGCGGGATCGATGCGCGAGACCTGCAGGTGTTCCAGGCTCCCGGCGACGGTTTCGGTGAGGTCGCCGGCGGGGTCGGTGGTCGACAAATGCACATCGTGGCCGCGCTCGGCCAGCGCGACAGCAACCGCGGCGGCCACGGTGGTTTTACCGACCCCGCCCTTGCCCATGCACATGATCAGGCACGGCCCATCGCGTTCGATCTGCTCGATCAGCCCGGCCAGCGGCGCATCAGCCACCGCCGCCACCATCGGCTGCGCCGCCTCCACGGCGGGCATCGCCGGCGTGGGGTCGAACAGGGTCGTCAGGGCATCGATACCGACGATATTGGTGGGCTGAAGCTCGACCAGATCTCGCGGCAGCTCCCGCACGGTCGCGGGCATGGCCTCGATCGCGGCGCGTTCGCGGCGGCGGGTCGCGGTCACCAGCGGATCACCGGAATCGGTGGTGTCGGGCAGCACGCCGTTGATCACCACATGCTGATCGGCGAGCCCGACACCGGCCAATTCGCTACGGGTGCGGGCGATCTCGGCCAGTGTCGACCGCGAGGGGCGCGCCACCAGCACCAGGCGGGTGCGGTGCGGATCCGCCAGCGCGTCGACCGCGGCCGCGTACACGGCCTTCTGTTTGTCCAGTCCCGACAGCGGGCCCAGGCAACTGGCATCGCCGCCGCCGGTGAGGAACTCACTCCAGCTGCCGGGCAACTGCAGCAACCGGATGGTGTGCCCGGTGGGCGCGGTGTCGAACAACACGTGGTCATAGCCGCTGGTCTCGTCGGTGAGCAGGGCGGTGAACTCGTTGAACGAAGCCACCTCCGTCGTGCACGAACCCGACAACTGCTCGGTCATCGACGCGATATCGGCCTCCGGCAGCACACCGCGCATCGGCGCGAGGATCCGCTCCCGATAGTCGGTCACCGCCTGCTCCGGGTCGATCTCGAGCGCCCACAACCCCGGCACGCCCGCGATCGCGGTCACCGTGTTGCCGACCGTGACACCGAATACCTGCCCCACATTCGACGCCGGATCGGTCGACACCAGCAGCAACCTCCGACCCGCCCGGGCCAGCGTCACCGCCGCCGCGCACGCGATCGAGGTCTTACCGACCCCGCCCTTGCCGGTGAAGAACACGAACCGCGGCACCCCCGCGAGAAACTTCATCTCACCCACGCCACCACCACCTACACAACCAAGACCGGCCATCCCGGCCCGTACGTTCCATTCGACCGCGTATCCCCCGCACCGCGGCAGAGGCAAACGTCCCCCACCCCGCACCGGCAGTGTCACCGCGCGGGCGGCCGCGCCCGCCGGTGTCAGCTGCAGCAGCCGGCGCCGGAGGCGATCGCCTTCTCTTTCGCCTCGCTGGTGCAGCAGGCACTCGACTCGTCGCGAGCGGTTTCGCCCTCAGCCGCGCTGCCGGTGCCGCAGCATGCCTGTACCGCCTCGCTGTCACCGGTGGCGAATTCCGGTGCGGTACCGAAGTTCTCGGTATCGGCGAGCACGGTGTAAACCTCCCACTTCTCGGCGTTGGGACCCGTGACCCACACCTTGTCCTGGGTGGCGAAACAACATGTGGTCGCGATCTGCTCCTCGGTGAACAACCCCGCCTGCGACAGGCGCGCGATCTCACCGTGGACCTGCTCGGAGGTCTCGACCTCCACACCGAGATGATTGATCGTGCCGCCCTGACCGGTGTTCTCCAGCAGCACCAGCTTCAACGGCGGCTCCTCGATCGCGAAGTTGGCGTAGCCCGGCTTGCGCTTGGCCGGTTCGGTATTGAACAGGGTCGAGTAGAAGGTGATCGCCTGCTCGAGATCGTCGACATTCAAGGCCAGTTGCACGCGGGACATGAGAACCTCCATAGTGAGACATATGTCGAAAAAGCGGACGCCGCCGAGTCTGCCACCTTTTCGACATATGTCAATCCCACAGGTAGTGTGGACGCCATGCCCAAAGCGTTGCCCGTGATCGACATGTCCGCCCCGGTCTGCTGCGCACCGGTCGCGGCCGGCCCGGTCGACGACACCGCCGCCCTCGAGGTCGCCCTGCGCCTGAAAGCGCTCGCCGACCCCGTGCGCGTGAAACTCATGTCACTGCTGCTGGCCAGCCCCGACACCGGCGAAAACGGTGGCGACCTCGCCTCCGCGGTCGGCCTGTCGGAATCCACGGTCAGCCACCACCTTTCGCAACTGCGCAAGGCGGGCCTGGTCGATTCGGAACGAGCCGGGATGAACGTCGTCCACCACGCCAAACGCGAGGCGCTCGCCGCGCTGTGCGTGGTCTTGGACCCCAACTGCTGCCGTTGAGAGACTGCGGCGCATCACCGTGCCCGGGCCCGGCGGGCGAGGACCTCGGCGGCATAGGCATTGCTGGAGGCAGGCCGCGATGTGGATCCATCGAACGGCGCCGGTGATGGACAGACCGAGCAGGTCGCTGAGTAGCTTCGCGGGCACGGTGGCAGCGTTGTCCACCAGTGCGGTGTTGCGACCGGCCCGGACCGGAACGCCCAATTGTCGTACCAACCCGCCTTCCATCAATCAACGCGCGAGTCATGCATCAGATGCAACTCTTCGCGGAAAATCCGTCCTGCGAACAACCACGCCCGCGGACCGGCGCAGCGCAGTCTTGATCCATGACCGCGGTCGCTGACCAGGCCGCCAGACCGAGTCCAGCCGTTTCGAGACGATGCTCTCGAGGCAGTGCTCGGCCGCCCCGTCGAGCATCCCCTTCTACCCACTGGGTGGAGATATCCGACCACCGCCTCCGGCCGGCCGAGTGCTCCGACGTGGGTTGTGAACTGTTCGTGATCGGAGCGATCGAGCACTGCCAGCCACAGAATCCACCGCTGGGCCGGCGACAGCGTCCCGGCGGGTCACAGGGCATCGAGAGCCTGTTGGAAGGCTTGCTCGTGGGCCTTTTCGTCGGCCGCAATCTCTCGAAACAGGTCGGCCGCCTGGGGGTTTCCGGCCTTGTCGGCCTGGGCGGCATAGTCGGGATACATCGACTCGGCTTCGTGCTTCTCCCCTGCTATCGCGTCGGTGAGATTGGCGGCGACATCGGAGGCCACCAGTCCGGCCGGCGTCGCTTCTTCGGCGAAGTGCTCGTCGAGCTCCACCTGGGCGGTGCGGGAGAACAGCTGCGCGATCTGCGGGTTCCCCGCCTCACGAGCCTGGCGGGCATATCGGCTGTATTTCGCGAAGGCGAACGCCTCACCCTGCATGGCCGTGCGCAGGTTGGCCAGGGTCGCACCCGACGACTTCGCCGGTCCCGGCGTGATCGACGTCGTGGTGACATCGGGCCCTGCCGGAACCACGGCGCCCGCAGCGGGACCGGTGAGGGTCGCCAAGGCGATCGAGAAGTCGCGTGCGTGCGCTGCTTCATCGCCGGCGATCGCGGAGAACAGCTGCGCCGCAGCAGCGTCACCCGCCGCTGTCGCCTGTGCGGCGAAGCCCGGGTACATGGTCGTCGATTCAGTGGATTCGCCGGCGATCGCGTCACGCAGATTCGCCGCGGTGTCACCACCCAGACCGACCAGATCGGCCTCGCGGGTGAAATGATCCGACAGCTCGGTCTGTGCCGCGGAGCGGAATTCCTGCGCTACCCGAGGCTCGCCGCTGTGCTGGGCCTGATCCGCATACGCCCGGTATTTCGCATGGGCGAATGCTTCCCCGTGCATCGCCGCCATGGCGTTGGTTCGGGTCGACTCGGCCGGAACGGACTGCGACTGCTGTGGCGACGCGGTTCGCTGTGGCGTACCCGAACACGCCACCACCGGCACCAGAAACGCGGCACACATCGCTATCGTCAGTCGCGACTTATTGTGCATTTCTGCTCCTTCGATCCCTCAGGGGTGGAACAGGACCCGGAAGTCCAGCAGCCCCGGATGATCAGCGCTCACGCGCGACCAGCGCACGCGCCGCAAGTCCGAACAGCGCCCCCATCGCAGTCACCTCTCGCCCAGCAAACGGAGACAATTCCATCGTCGCCGCCACTCTGCTCGACGCCCGCAGGCCGAAGTCACCGATCAACGAGCCTTACGCCACGCCACGCGGTGACCTTGGACCCCGAGCGATGGCTAACCTCACACCCACCACCGCTCACCCTCCCGGTGGTCGAACTCACGGTGAAATGATCGTGCCCGCCCGACTCGGCAGGTGTCATCGCTGCGCCGACAGCTGTCGCTCGTCACCGCGAATTTGCCAGCCGCGCAACATGATTCGGCGCTCGTCACAGCTTCGCTGTGCCCGACCGCCACCCCAGCACGCACACGCGCACCCGCTCCATTCCCGCTGTTCGGCGGCGCGGCAATTCGTCATATGTCGTGGCGGCAGTGACACATTCTCTTGCGGCTTGGGCCGTGGACCGATCAACCGCCACGTGCTCGGCGCCCGCACCGTATCCGCCCCCCACCGCCACAGGGGCACACAGTGCCGTGTCCCTGCACCGGCAGTACCTTGCTCACCGGGTCAGAGTGAAACCGTCGTAGTCGTCGGCGGCGACCTGGTCGCACTTTTCGCGATACGCTCCAACGCCGCCGATGTAGGCGTACATCACCCTCGGTTTGCCCGGCACATTCGATCCCACATACCAGGAGTCCACCTTGGGATAGAGCGTCATATTGCCGACTTCGTCGACGTGCCGAGTCCATTCCTGCTCCGCCTCGGCCTCGGCCTCGATGGTTGTGATGCCTTTGGATCGCAACGCGTCGATCGCGGCCGCCACCCAGTCGACGTGCTGCTCGATCGACACCATCATGTTCGACAGGACAGACGGGCTACCCGGGCCGGCGAGCATGAACAGATTCGGGAAGCCTGCCACGGCGAGACCGAGGTAGGTGACGGGCCCGGCGGCCCACTTCTTCCGCAGCGACGCGTCATTCCGGCCGCGAATGTCGATCGCGTTGAGCGCGCCGGTCATGGCGTCGTATCCGGTGGCATAGATGATGTCGTCGAACTCGAAACTCTCCTGCGTCGTCACGAGACCGGATTCGGTAACCCTGGTCAGCGGGGTCGCGCGAACATCCACGAGCCGGACATTGGGACGATTGAAGGTCTCGTAATAGTCGGTCCCCAGGACCGGGCGCTTGACGCCGAAGAGGCCGGTGGGCTGAAGGAGCCGGGCGACAGCGGGATCTGTCACGGTCTCGGCGATCCGGTCGCGGATGAACTGGGCTGCGGTCTCGTTGGCGGCTTCGTCGGCGAGCAGGTCCGTGAATCCGACCAGCATGCTGACCAGTTCGCTGTTCTTGTCTTCCCATACCCTGCGATAGAAGGCTGTTCGCTCTTCCTCGCTCACCTCGAGCGCGCCCTTGGTGGCCTCGGGCTGGGCGATTCCGAAGGACGATTCCCGGTTGGCCTTGCGCACTTCGCGATAGCGCGACTTGATCCGGGTCTGGAATTCGGGATCGATCGGGTGATTGCCGGCGGGAAGAACATAGTTCGGGGTCCGCTGAAACACAGTGAGGTGCTGGGCTGATTCGGCGACGAGCGGAATGACCTGCACCCCAGAGGAACCGGTGCCGACCACGGCGACCCTCCGGCCGGTGAAATCGACCTCCTGCTCGGGCCATTCGCCGGTGTGGAAACTGCGGCCCCGGAACGTCTCGATGCCGGGAATCTCCACCATCTTCGGCACCGACAGGCAGCCCGTCGCCATGATGGCGAACCTCGCCGAGACGACCTCGCCCCGATCGGTCGTGATGCGCCACCGCGCGGTGGACTCGTCGTAGACCGCGCCGGTGACCCGGGTCCGCAATTGCACATCCTTGCGCAGATCGAAACGGTCCGCGACGTGATTGATGTAGCGGAGCAACTCTGGTTGCGGCGGCAGCTTCTCCGTCCACTCCCACTCCTGCTCGAGCTCCGGGTCGAAGGAGTAGTTGTAGTACATACTCTTCACATCGACGCGTGCGCCCGGATAGCGGTTCCGGTACCAGGTGCCACCGAGTCCGCCGCCTGCTTCGTATACCTGCACCGAAAGCCCGAGCTCGCGCAGTTTGTGCAGCATATGAAGCCCGGCGAATCCGGCTCCGACGACGACCGCGTCAATCTCGCGGGCCTGTTGCCCGGTCGAGATTTCGGAATGCTGCGAGGTCGTTGTCATTGTGGGATCTGCCTTTCGATGAGTAGCCATGGGAGGCCCTGACAGCGGTGCGGTCGGACGGTGCACACCTTCTCCAGACCGCTACAAGCTGCAGATTATCCGAACATCGACGCGCCCACTTGTTTTTCGACGCAGGACAACATGAATTCGATTGCTGCGCAATACAACCACGATTGCGTTACCTGCATGCTGTTGCGGCACAGAGAGTGCCGATACCGATACATCGAATACCCGTGCAGGACAACCTTCGACCCATCAAGCCAAACGCATCGGCGGGCAGGCCGGAAACCGAACCGGTAGCGACGCCAAGGCACGATGGAACTGACCGGGCCGCCAATCCAGTTGCCGCACAGGTTTTTGCGGACGGATATCCGGCAAAGCGTCGAGGAGCACGTCGATGCACTGCGAGGCGATCGTCAGGGCGAGCGACTGCGCCGGGCAGGTATGGGGACCGGCCCCCCATGCCAGGTGCGACCGGTTGCCTTTGCGGTCGCCGCTCACAGCGGGGTCGTTGTTGCAGGCGGCCAGGCTGATCACCACCGGTTCATCGGCAGGCAGCCACACATCGCGGACGAGTTGGGGCTGTTTGGGGTAGCTCACGCACCAGTTCGCCAGCGGCGGGTCCTCGAACAACACGGCATCGATGGCATCCCGGGTAGTCATGGCGCCGCTGAGGACCTCGCCACCGTATTGGTCGTCGGTCATCAACAGCAGCAACGCGTTGAGGATCAGATTGCAGGTCGGCTCCGTGCCCATCGAGAACAGCAGCGCCGACTGGTTCACCATCTCCATGAGATCGAGCTTGTCCGGATGCCTCAGCAACTCCGAGGTCAGATCGTCGCCGGGTTCGACCTGCTTCTGGCGGACCACTCCGATCAGAGCCTCGACGAATCGCTGCTGTCCTTCCTCGGCGCCTACCCCCTCCAGCATCGCGGCCATCCCCTGATAAGCCTCGGCCGCGGCGCCTTCGGGGAAACCCATCAGTTCGCTGAGCACACGAAAGGTCAGTGGATAGGCGTAGTCCATCCGCAAATCCGCGGTACCGCGCTCACAGAAGCTGTTGATCAGCGACTCGGCGGCCCGCGCAACCGAGTCGTGCATCTTGTGCAGGTTGACGGTTTCCAACGCCGCGAAGATGGTCCGCCGGTACCGCTCGTGTTCGGCGCCCGCGGTTCGCAGCGCATTCTGGCGGTAGCCCAGCATCGGCAGTAGCGGGCAGTCCGACGAGACGTTCTTCTCCCATCGGCGAGAATCGGCCGGGAAATGGTGCTCGTCGTTGAGGAGCTGCACCGCCACCTGGTAGCCGATCACCAACGTCGCAGGCACACCCGAAGCGAGCTCGACCGGTACCAGCGGGCCGTGGCGTCGCATGTCTTCGTAGGCCCGGTGTGGATCGGCCGCGAACGAGGGGGCATCCAACCGCACGCGTGAGCCACCGGATTCCCCGGAACCGTAGGCGATCCGAGATGCACCCGGGTCTATGTCGTTCAACGCGTTCCCCTCTCGCGCGGTGCGGGAACGTGTCCCCTTCCGCCTGCTGCGAGACGGCCTGCCATTCGTGGTGTGGGCACGCCAGGTGACCCTACCGTAAATCGTTGCAGTCCAACGTCTTCAGAGAAAACCAGCACGGTAGCTTACTTCCGGACCGATGCACGGCCCCGAATACGGAATCCGCGTCGCAAACGCCGGATGCCGCGGCATCGGATTCCGCTCCCACCACTGATACTGCTGGTTGCCACTCCCCTGCCGATTTCAAAAGGAGCCCACAGAGCCCGAACCCGAGGAACCGGAAACGAGCGCGGAGCAGTCAACTGGACGCAGACGATCCGCTGGCTGGGCTGCTACGGGGTTTGCCTGTGACGGAGCGCGAGAAAGGCATCGGCCAGCAGCTTGAACGACTCGCCTCGGTCGCTCGGGCGGTAGAGGTCGGTCTTGATCAGGAATTCATCCGCTCGAGTGGCCTCTGCCAAGTCCTGCAAGCGCGCCAACACACTCGACGGCGATCCGATGAAGACCCCGTCCAGTTCGTCCGCGGCCGCCCGTCGGGTCGCATACCCGTAGTGCTCGGCGGTCTGCGGGCTGGGTAAACGTATCGGCTGTCCCTCTTGTCGCCGTGCGGTCTTCATCCTCAATGGTCCGGAAAGCCACTGCGCGCGCTCGTCGGTTTCGGCGGCGATCACTGCCACGCTGACCATGGTCCGCGGCGCCGGGCACAATGTCGACGGCTCAAAGGCTTGCCGGTAGACGCGGGTGGCCGCGATCGTGTTACTCGGTTGAAGGTGGTGGGCCGCGGCGAAAGGAAGACCGAGAGCACCCGCGACCCGCGCGGTGTAGTCGCTACTTCCGAGCAGCCAGATTTCGGGCCGGTTTCCGTCCGCGGGCACTGCCGCGGCGCGATCCTCGCTCTGTTCGTCGAACAGCTCCAGCAGCTCCCGGATCTGGTCTTCGAAGGGCGTGGCTGCCCGATCGTGGGGGCTGCGGATGCGGTCGGTGACCTCGCGCGGCCCACCCAGGGCCCGTCCGAGTCCGAGGTCGATCCGCGCAGGATGAAAGGCCTCCAGCGTGCCGAATTGTTCTGCGATCACGATGGGCGAGTGGTTCGGTGTCATGACACCACCGGCTCCTACCCGCATGTGGTGGGTCACCGATGCGACGCGGTCGATGACGACTGCCGGTGCGGCACTTGCTACTCCGCGCATTCCGTGGTGCTCGGGTATCCAAAACCGGTGGTAGCCGAGACCATCGACGAACTGTGCCAGCTCGACGCACTCACGCAGCGCCTGGCTTGCGTTCGAGCCTTGCACGATCGGCGCCGTATCCAGGACCGAAAACCTAAGCGCGCTCGTCTGTTTCGTCATGAGGGGTACCCTTCCGCCGTGCGACCCGCAAACTCGACACCTCTCGACTGGCCTCGGCCCGGTCAGCGTGTCGGTTCCTTGTTCGGCGCTCAGATGAGCCCGGCGAAGAGATCGTCTTCCGGTGTCGGCGCCCCGGTGACATCGAATGCGCGAATGTACTCTTCCACGGCGAAGACGGTGGGCCAGAGTTCCTCCGGAACTTTCGCGGTCGTGGAGGTATGGATCTGGCTGGCATGGGAAAACAGTGCCGACCGCTTCCTGGCCACGACCGAACGGATGTCGACGCGCGCGGCCACGTGTTCATCGATACCGTCGGTGACCGCGCGCCGGCTGCGGTCGGGTTCGAGATAGTCGATTCCCGCCTCGCGCAGAGCATTTCGCAACCGCGTCCAATACCGGGTCCCGTGCGCCGCGTAATACAACTTCGCCGCCACGCCACCCGCGCGAACGGCAGCTTCTGTCGCGCGCGCGGTATGAATGTGGTCCACATGCCGGGTGCCGGTCGGCTCGTGAGTGACGACAACCTGCGGGCGGTGTTTTTCGATGAGCGCGCCCAACTCCTCGGCGACGGTCTGCAGTGGTATGTCAGCGAAGACGGTGCACGCCGGACGCACCTGATCGATCGAGCCCGAATCATGGTGAGAAAGAAGTTCGAGCGTGCCGACACCGAGATGCGCACACGCTGTCCGCAACTCCGCAAGACGTGTTCGGGCAACCCGCTCCGCATTGTGGCCCGCGGAACCAGGTTTCGCACCGTCGATTCCGTCACCGTACTCGCCGTTCGTGCAGGTGACCAGAACGGTACGCACCCCCCGCCGTGCATACAGGCTCAAAACGCCTCCCGCGCTGGTGGATTCGTCATCCGGGTGGGCCATGACCGCCATCAAAGTCGGGCCTGAAGCCGAGCCGGACGTCATCGAAGGTCCTTTCCGTCGTTCACCCGCCGCGGGAAACGACTGTGGGTCGGCATCGGCCTTGCGATCATTGTTGCTTACGCCCAGACGGCGACCTACGACACCAAGAATCGACGTTAACCTCCAAAGTTCATGTCTCACAAGACTCTAGGCAGCCATGCCAGCAGGTGGAGAGGCCTCGGCCACAGCTCTGAGCTGTACGTGCGGCGAGACTGCGGTGGTCGACCAAGCGAACTTCCGCAGACGGATCGCGTCGCCCGACTTCCTGGCACGGGTGAGTGGTACATCGCTGGGGCCGAGCCGGAATGGGATTGCCGCGATGTACCACTCGTCGTATCGACGGCCGGGTCAGGCCATGACGGAGACGCGGTCCGTGTCGGTCACGGGCCCGGTGCGAGATTCCGTGCGTGCGGCCAGGCGGACCGGCAGGCTGGTCAAGCCGTGAATCAACAGGCTCTTTCGCCACGTCAGATCGCTGAATTCGCCGTCGAGCGACAGATCCGGGAAAGTGGCCAGCAGCCTCGAGATCGCGGTCGTGGCCTCCATTCGTGCCAGGGCGGCACCGAGACAGTGATGGATGCCGTATCCGAAGGCGATGTGCCGGCTCTCGGGTCGTTCGAGGTCGATGCGGTCCGGCTCGGCGAACCGGGCGGGGTCGCGGTTTGCGGCGGCGAGCGAGATGAGGATGAATTCGTCCGCGTCGATGTCCTGATCGCCCAACGTGATCGGGGCGGTGGTGTAGCGGGCCGTGGCCAAGTGCAGCGACCCCTGGAAGCGCAGGATCTCCTCGACGTAGGCGGGTATCGCCTCGGGGTTCGCGCGCAACCGCTCGGCGATTGCGGGCTCGCGCAGTAGCTCGAGTACCGAGTTGCCGATCAGATTGACCGTGGTCTCATGCCCAGCTATCAGCAGCAGGAGCAGCATGGCGATGAGTTCGTGCTGGTCCAGCCGGTCCTCGTGGTCTTTCGCGATGATCAGTTGGGAGAGCAGGTCGTCACGGGGGTCGTCGGTGCGTTCGGCGATCAACTTCGTCAGGTAGGTGAAGTATGTGACCCCGGCGGCGGCGCGTTCCTCGTTCGTGGCCGTGTCGCTGACGACCACGGCGGTCCACGAGCGGAAGTCTGCCTTGTCGTCGTCGGGCACCCCGAGCAGCTCGCAGATTACCGCGATCGGCAGCCGGAACGCGTAGTTGTCGATGAGGTCGACAGTCGTTCGCGCGCTGATGTCGTCGAGCAGACTGTCGGCGATCGAGGTGATTCTCGGTTGCAGATCGCGGATGGCGGGCCCCGCGAACGCCTTCGCCACGAGGCGGCGCAGACGCGTGTGCTGAGGCGGATCGGCGAACAACATATTGTCGCTGATGGCGGTGTTGAACATCTCGGCCGCACCGTTTTTGGCCAGCACGGCCTGTCCCTCGGGCGACCCGATGCGCTTGCTGATGGTCGGCTCCGCCAAGGCTTGCCTGGCCACGTCGTGATAGACGATCAACCAGCCGACCACACCGTCCAATCGAATGCGATGGAGGGGACCGCGCTCGCGCAGCGCCCGATAGGTCGCATGCGGATCCTGGTAGAACTCGTCTGTCAGTTCGAGGATCTCCATCTCGGCTGTCACCGGCCACCACCGGCCGACGAAACCATGGCCGAGCTCGAACATAGGTAATGCACTGTCCCTCAGTCCTTTCGACGAACATTCTGACTTGCGGCCGATGCGGTCCGGAACGAGTAATCGATCAGGGGTGCATCGGTGAGAGGTCGAGCAGTTTCGATCGGGTGAAACAGGGAGGCCCCCGCCACGGATTAGCCATGGCTACCGTTCAGTAAACATCTGAGTGCCCGAGTGGCTTCCGCGTGAACATCGCATCGAAATGCGCTGCTCGCACGCCAGGACTGGTCGGAAGTCGTTGAAGCGGAGTCTTATTCGGAACCGGAGAGCGAAACAGATGGTAGCCCGGCGTCATCGGCGAACGCCTCCGTGCCGCTCCCTTCTATCAGCACGGTGTGATCACGACTTCGTGGCGAAACATCACGACGCCCGCCGTCGCCGGCGTTCGACACGGTGGATGACGGTGGTATGCGGGCGTCGACGAACTCGGCGGCAATAGTTCGGTCGGACAGCTTGATTCGCTTGGCCGAGTTCTCCAGTGCAGCTACCGCTGCCTCGGTCAGGCGGCGGACGATACCGCCCGCGCCGCGCAGTCGTCGAGGCCGACGGCCTGTCCGGCGGCAAGAATCATGTGGCCGGCCACCGAATTCTTGCGCGTCGCCTGCGCCGTCGCCGAGTCGATCCTTCACGACCCACCGGCGGACCGAGAACGAACGGGCGACCACCGCCGGCTGAACCTGCTCATGTCGAGCAAACACTTCGCCGACCGGACGCCCGAACAGTGCTGTCAGAGATCACCCGAGTAGTCCTGGCTGATCCAGCGGTCGGGGCGGATGGTGAACAGTACGGAGTCGTTGCCGT
The DNA here is from genome assembly GCF_001665695.1 of Nocardia sp. 852002-51101_SCH5132738. Classification (NCBI taxonomy): domain Bacteria; kingdom Bacillati; phylum Actinomycetota; class Actinomycetes; order Mycobacteriales; family Nocardiaceae; genus Nocardia; species Nocardia sp. 852002-51101_SCH5132738. Next base: position 20,544 of record NZ_LZML01000115.1, read on the forward strand.
CCATCCGGTCCGCGAAGGCGCGGCCCTCCTCCGGACCGAGATAGCGGCTGGCGATGCTCACCCGCGCCTCCCGGGGCGAGGGGGTGGCGGCCTCGATGACCGTGCCTTCGACGATGACGTACTGATAGGGCAACTCTTCGCGCTGCACCGTCAGTGTCACCACGCCGGCTTCCCGCACCAGCCTGGCCTTGCGGCGTGCCGCGCCGGTGTTGATGCGAATATTGCCGCCCGGGGTGTAGTCGTACCAGATCGGTGCGGTGGCGGGTGGACGCCCGTCGGTAGCGGCGACCGACAGCACTCCGATGTGCTTGCCCGCCAGGAATTCTTGACGCTCGGCTTCCGAGAAAGGTTTCGGCATAAGACGTCGAACGGAGCAGTCTGCGCCGTTTATTCCGGTCGAACGCGCGAATCCCACTGGGCGAGGACGGTCCGTAAGGTCGCCACCAGCGCAAGCGGTTGATCCATCATCGGGTGATGACCGGCCTCGGCCAATTCGACCACCGTCGCGGGCCGCCCGAACAAGCTCGCGATCTCCAGCGCCCGCTCCCGGGTCACCAAACCGCGTTCGCATCGGATGTACAGCACGGATGCGTCCACGGCCCGCAGCGAGCCCAGCGGTGGGATACGCCCGTCTTCGAGGCGCTTGCGCAACATCTCGGGATCGAACTTCCAGCCCCACCCGGCACCGATGTCTCGCACCGATTCCTCCGCCACGTGCCGCGCGACGTAAGGAAGCAGAACCGCCTGGTCCGGAATGGTTCGAAACCGGCCACAGATCTCGTCCCGCGTCGGATACGTCTTCGGCCGGTGGAGCAACTGCCGGACGATGGACTCTTGCGACGGCTCCTGAAACGGAGAATCGATGACGACCAGACCCGCGAGCGATTCCCGATGCCGCGCAGCCGCCACGGCGCTCACTCGCCCACCCATGCTGTGCCCGACGACGTACGGCCGTCCGGCTATCCCGCCGGCCTCGGCAGCGGCCATCACCTCGTCCGCCCAGCCCTCGATCGGATATCGGGATCGCACGGCGCTGTCACCGTGCCCGGACAAATCCAGCGCCACCACACGATGCGTACCCGCCAACAACGGAGCGATGTGGTCCCACCAGCCCGAATGCGCCGATCCGCCATGCACCAGCACCACACCGGCCGTCCCCGCCCGGCCCCAGCACCGCAGATGAACGACACCGCCCCCGACGTCGACCTCACGATGGTCGGGGAGTTCCGCAATGGCCCGCGTAAACCATCCCGGTGCCGCGACACCCGCCGTCACTACCATCGCCGCCTCCTTCGCCCGGGCCCGCTCCTCGGACCATATCGGCAGGCGTACGTAGCGGTGGCGCCACCGGTGGTGTAAGGAGGTTTTCGCTCGATCCCGGGCACCATATTCGCCACGTCCGAGACGGACCGGCGCTGACATGCGAACGCTGCGGGAGCGATCCCGAGCCGCGGAAACAGCAAACTGCGACAGCTTGTCCTACAAACTCAACTTCTCTGTGCAGCAGTACAATTCGGAAACCGAGCCAGCAGCGCGGCGTCGAACGCCGCCACCGCTCGGTGCGGCATGCCGCGCGAGCCGAAATCTTTCCTCTGGGTGACGCCACAACGTTCCGCCGAGTGGTCAGCACGGTGGTCGACGACGCCTGTGGCGACCCCGAGTGGTCCGCGCGGAAGAAGTTCGATGCACCAAAGGTGCCGTGTGACGAGCCCACCAGCCACGGGACGGTGCCACCCTTTGCGAAGCCAGCAGGCGGCATTCTGCGCGTTGGCACACTCTAGGCACACTGGCAGTCAACAATGACTCTCAACCGGAAACAAAAAATCCCCTCCGACCCTGGTCGGAGGGGGTTTTCGTCTGTCGGGCTGACAGGATTTGAACCTGCGACCACTTGACCCCCAGTCAAGTGCGCTACCAAGCTGCGCCACAGCCCGTTGCTCCCGCTTGCGGGTGCTCGAAGAGATTACCTCACTACCCCCTTGTTGGAGCAAATCGGCTGCTTGTGGGCAATCCCGCCCCCGGGCGCGGGCGGTGCGCGGTCCCTGAAGCGGCTCGTCTGGCCGGCGCCAGCCGAGGCGGACGGCGGCTACAAGTCAGTGGCGGCAGGGTCACTATTCGCCGATGCGCCGGCAGAGTGAAGAGTCGAAACAATCTGCCGCTCTTCCGAAGTCGCCGTGTGGCAGTCTGGAAGTTCGTTCCACGAGCGTCGCGGGGAGCTGCCATGGGCTACTGGTTCGTCGCTATGGTCTTTCTCTGGGGCGGGGTGGGTGGTCTGCCTCTGAGCGCCAAGGCGGCTCGATTCGGTCTGTGCTTCGCTCGGGGCGGGGTGGTGGTGGTGGGGCGGATCGTCGACGTCGAGCGCAGTCACCGGACGGTTCCCGACAGCGATGGCACCGAAACGATCGTGAGTATTCGTCTCCGGTGGTCGCCTTCCGCGCCGCCGACGGCCGGGAAATGCGGGAGTCGGCGATCGTCGCGCGAGCGCGCACGATAGCCGGCCGCTAGGAGGACCGGTTCGTCGCCGTCTCGCAGCGTGGCCAGTGGCAGGACCGGACGTGGACGCCGGGCCGCAATCGCGACCTGGTGACACATGTGACCGACGCGGCGAAGGCCTGCCCGAACCAGCGCTTCGTCCTGGTCGGTTACTCACAAGGCGCGAACGTGGTCGACGATTCGATCGGCATCAGCAGCGTGGGCGCGAAGGTCGGCGGGCCGATCGTGGCCACCTTCCCGCGTCGGTGGCGCCGAAGATCGCGGCGATCCTGTTGTTCGGCAACCCGATTCGCGGTATCGGTCACAGCGTCACCGGCCCCTATGCGGACCGCACTCACGACACCTGCACCGCGAACGACCCGGTGTGCGATCCCCATGGCACGAGCTGGAAAGTGCACCGGACCAGCTACACCGCCACAGCGGATGAGGCTGCGGACTTCGCCGCCGCCCACCTGTGAGGCGCCGAAGACGCTCCGGAAAAGGTCGCCGCGTCCGAAACGGCTTGTGCTGGTGGGTTTTCCGATCTCGACAGACCACCACCCGCCCAACCGCATCCCATGCGGTTCGGCGGGTGGGTGAGGGACCGGGGTCAGATGCCGATCACGCCGCGCATCTGGCCGAACCAGCCCACGACCATGTTCACGATCTGAGACAAATCACCGATAATCATCGGGTTCCTCCTTTCGGTAACAGTTGCGGACTGCGCTTTTCGTCATACCCAAGAGGTCCGGGAATTAACGTCTTCTATCTGCCCTCGTCGGCACGGGTTTCGTCCTACTCCACGGAAACGGATAGACGGCAGTTGGACATTCGAACACCCGTCACCGAGCGTCCGCGCCGGTGCCAGCCAGAACCGCGGAAGAACAACCACTTTCGCGCCTGGCCGGAAACGTTGCCGCCGCGCTCCCACCCGAGGGTGGCTAGCCGATCCGGCACCGCGACGGTGACACTGGACGGTATGCGTCTGAACCAGGTCACCGTCGGCAGCACGGACCTCGATCGAGCCGAGCACTTCTATCTGCTGCTCGGTCTGCGCCTGATCGTCAAGACCGAGCACTATCTGCGATTCGAATGCCCCGCGGGTGAGAGCACCTTCTCGGTCGACCGCGTCGACGCCGTACCGGGTGGCGAGGAAGTCACCGTCTATTTCGAGACCGACGACCTCGACGGCGAGTACCGGCGCCTGTCCGATGCCGGCATCGCATTCGAGCAGTCACCCACCGATATGCCCTGGCTGTGGCGCGAAGCCCCGTTACGTGACCCCGACGGCCACCGGCTGTGCCTGTTCCACGCCGCCGGCAACAGACGCAATCCGCCGTGGCGGCTGGCCGACTGATCGGCGGCGGCGAACAGCTCGGCACTTTTCCTGTTTGCTAAACTCTGCAATTAAGAACGACGGGGCAGGCCGTGGGGCCGCAGACCAAAAGGAGTGATCGCGTGCCCGGACTGAGCAGACCCCTCTATCAGATGAAAGCGGAGTTCTTCAAAACACTGGGGCATCCGATCCGGATTCGCGTTCTCGAACTGCTCAGCGAGCGCGAACAGGCGGTCTCCGAGATGCTGGCCGAGATCGGCATCGAGCCGGCGAATCTGTCCCAGCAGCTCGCGATTCTGCGCCGAGCCGGGCTGGTCGTGGCCCGGCGGGAGGGACTGTCGGTGACCTACGAGCTCACCTCCCCGCAGGTGGCCGAATTGCTGGCGGTGGCGCGGGCGATCTTGACCGGCGTGGTCGCGGGCCAAGCGGAGGCGCTGGAAGAGCTCGCCTGACGATCCGGGCACAGGGCGCCGGAACCAGTGGAGCGGGGGGCCCGAATGCAACCACTGTTTGCAGGTTTTCTAAACTAACTACATTGCAGCTTTATCAAGGAGGCAGGTCTCGTGTCCGACAGTTCACGTGTCATCGCACAGCTCGACGAGGTTCCGGTGGCCCACGAGAGCGTTCTGGCGTGGATCGCCGAGGTCGCCGAGCTGACGGCCCCCGAGCACATCGTCCTGTGCGACGGCTCCCGGGCGGAGTGGGATCGGCTGACCGCACGACTGGTCGACAAGGGAACGTTCGTTCCACTGACCGGTAAGCCGAACTCGTTCTGGTGTGTCTCCGATCCCGACGACGTGGCGCGGGTGGAGGATCGCACGTTCATCTGCTCCGAGCGCGAGACCGACGCCGGTCCGACCAACAACTGGGTCGACCCGGTGGATATGCGCACGGTGATGACCGAGCACTATCGCGGCGCGATGGCCGGCCGGACGATGTATGTCATCGCGTTCTGCATGGGGCCGCTCGATGCGCAGGACCCGAAATTCGGTGTGCAGATCACCGATTCGGAATATGTCGCGGTGTCGATGCAGATCATGACGCGGTCCGGCGACGCCGTCTGGGAAAAGCTCACGACCGGAACGGAATTCGTCAAATGCCTGCATTCGGTCGGCGCACCGCTGGGCGTCGGTGAGCCGGATGCGGCGTGGCCGTGCGATACCACCAAATACATCTCGCACTTTCCCGAGCGCCGCGAGATCTGGAGTTACGGATCCGGCTACGGCGGCAACGCGCTGCTGGGCAAGAAGTGTTTCGCACTGCGCATCGCCTCGGTACTCGGCCGGGACGAAGGGTGGCTGGCCGAGCACATGCTGATCCTGAAACTCACCTCCCCGCAGGGGAAGACGCACTACGTCGCCGCGGCGTTCCCGTCGTCGTGCGGCAAGACGAACCTGGCCATGCTCGAACCCGCGCTCGACGGCTGGACCGCCGAGACGGTCGGTGACGATATCGCGTGGCTGCGCTTCGGCGCCGACGGCCGGCTCTACGCGGTCAATCCCGAGGCCGGATTCTTCGGTGTCGCCCCCGGCACCGGCGCCACGACCAATCCCAACGCGATCGCCACCATCGCGAAAGGCAATTCGATCTTCACCAACACCGCCCGCACCGCCGACGGGGACGTGTGGTGGGAGGGATTGACCGCCGAACCGCCCGCCCATCTCGTCGACTGGCACGGCGAGAACTGGACGTCCGACTCGGGAACGCCTGCCGCGCATCCGAATTCGCGGTACTGCACACCGATTCGACAGTGTCCCTCGGTCGCTCCGGAATGGGACGATCCGGCCGGCGTGCCGATTTCGGCGATCTTCTTCGGCGGCCGTCGCGCCACCACTGTCCCGCTGGTCGCCGAGTCCTTCGACTGGGCCCATGGGGTGTTCACCGCCTCGGTGCTGTCGTCGGAAACCACCGCCGCCGCGGCCGGGACGGTCGGCGTCGTACGGCGCGATCCGATGGCGATGCTGCCGTTCCTCGGCTATCACGTCGGTGACTACTTCGCCCACTGGCTCCGGCTGGGTGCCGCCGCCGACCCGGCGAAACTACCGAAGATCTTCCAGGTCAACTGGTTCCGACGAGGTCCGGAAGGCGAATTCCTGTGGCCCGGCTTCGGCGACAACGTGCGCGTGCTGCAGTGGGCGCTGGAGCGTCTCGACGGCACCGCCGAGGCGGTCGAGACGCCGATCGGCTACGTGCCGGCGGTCGAGGCCCTCGATCTCACCGGCCTCGACGACGGGCAGCGCGCCCGGACGGCGGCATCGCTCGCGGTCGACATCGACGAGTGGGTGGCCGAGGTGGCCGACATCGACCACTGGTACGCCACCATCGGCGGCAATCGCCTGCCCGACGTGTTGCGGGAACAACTCGCCGCGCTGAAACTGCGTCTGGCAGCCCGGTTGTGAACATCGCAGCACTGCTCCCCCGCTGGTCGGATTGGCGTCCGGCCCTCCGCACCCCGGGCCCGGATCTGCTGTCGGGCCTGATCGTCGCCCTGGTGGCGTTGCCGCTGGCACTGGGATTCGGCATCAGCTCCGGACTCGGCGCCGCGGCCGGACTGGCCACCGCGGTCGTCGCGGGCATCGTGGCCGCGATATTCGGCGGCTCCCGTTTCCAGGTGTCGGGGCCGACCGGCGCGATGACCGTCGTGCTGGTTCCGATCGTCCACCAGCACGGCGGGGGCGGGGTGCTGGCCGTGGGCCTGATGGCCGGCATCGTGCTGGTGGCGCTCGCGGTCGCCGGGGCCGGGCGTGCGGTGCGATACATGCCGGCCCCGGTGATCGAGGGCTTCACCGCCGGCATCGCCGTGGTGATCGCCTTGCAGCAGTTCCCCAACGCTCTCGGCATCGCGCACGCGCACGGGGACAAGGTGTGGCAGTCGGCCTATGACGCTGTGCGCCAATATATTTCGCAACCCCATCTCGCGCCGGTCGTGATCGCCGTCGCGGTGGCCGCGGTGATGCTCGTCGGCGGGCGGTTCCTGCCGAAGCTGCCCTTCGCGCTGCTGGCCGTGGCCGGCGCGACCGTCGTGGTCGCGCTCTTCGACATCCCCACCGCGGCCATCGGCGCCCTCCCGTCGGGACTCAGTGCTCCCACACTGAACTTCCTCGACTGGGGCAGCCTCGGATCGCTGGTGGCGCCCGCGCTGGCGGTCGCTGCGCTGGGCGCCCTCGAATCGCTGCTGGCGGCGACCGCCGCGGATGCCATGGCCGTCGGCACCCGCCACGATCCCGATCGCGAACTGTTCGGGCAGGGGTTGGCCAATATCGCCGCACCGCTGTTCGGCGGCGTGCCGGCTACCGGTGCGATCGCCCGCACGGCCGTCAATGTGCGCTCCGGGGCACGCACACGCCTGGCCGCGCTGACCCACGCGGTGGTGCTCGCCGCCATCATCTACCTCGCCGCACCGCTCGTCGCCGATATCCCGGTCGCGGCGCTGGCCGGGGTGCTGCTGGCCACGACGGTCCGCATGGTGGAAACCGCGTCGCTGACCGCCATCGCGCGTGCCTCACGCGGCGACGCACTCATCATGGCCGCGACGTTCCTGGTCACGGTCGCCATGGACCTGGTGACCGCGGTCGGTGTCGGCGTCGCGATCGCGATCGTCCTGGCGCTGCGTTCGGTGGCGAAAGAAGCTCGGCTGCAACAGGTTCCGCTCGACGAGAGCGACCACCTCAGCGAGGAACACCGCCTGTTGCACGACCGTATCGTCGCCTACCGCATCGACGGACCGCTGTTCTTCGCCGCCGCGCACCGCTTCCTGCTGGAGCTGACCGAGGTCGCCGACGTCCATGTGGTGGTCCTTCGCATGGCGCACGTCACCGCCCTCGACACGACCGGCGCACTGGTCCTCAAGGACGCCATCGCGAAACTGCAGCACCGCAACATCACGGTCCTGATGTCGGGCTTGCGCGACGAGCATCGCCGTCGGCTCGCGGCGCTCGGCGCCCTGCCCGCGGGCGGCGAGACGCAGATCTTCGAGCAGACGCCCGAGGCCCTCGCGTACGCGCGCGCCATGTGATCGCCGCGCGGCGAAACCGCCCAGCGCTGCGGCGATCTCGCCCGGCAGCCGCAGGGCGCGCGTAGCATCACCTGCCGTGAGTGGTGATCCGGGGCCGGGCGCACCGGCCGAAGGCGGGGACACGTCCTTCACCGGATCGATCCCGCAGATCTACGACACGCTGCTGGTTCCGATGATCTTCGCCGAACCCGCCCGGTTGCTCGCGCAGGCGGTGGCCGCGACGGACGCGGTCGACATCCTCGAAACCGCGGCGGGGACCGGGGTGCTGACCAGAGCGCTCGCCCGGCTCGACGGTCGCGACATCGTGGCGACCGACCTGAACGAACCCATGTTGACGACCGCCGCGAACCGCACGGCATCGGATCGAGTGCGGTGGCAGGTCGCCGACGCCCGAGACCTGCCGTTCGCCGAATGCTCGTTCGACCTGGTGGCATGCCAGTTCGGCGCGATGTTCCTGCCCGACAAGGTCGGCGGATACGCCGAGACCCTGCGAGTGTTGCGCCCGGGCGGCGTGTTCGTCTTCAACGTCTGGGACCGGCTCGAGACCAATGTGGTGACCCTGATCGTCACCGAGGCGCTGTGCGCGGCGGCACCGGACGAGCCGCTCGAATTCTTTCGCCGCACGCCCCACGGATACTTCGACATCGATCGGATTCGCGGCGAACTCGCGGCGGCCGGCTTCGAGCGGATCAACGGTGAGTACATCGACGGGTCGAGCCGCACGACGGCCGAGACCGCGGCGGTCGCCCTCTGCCAGGGCACCCCGCTGCGCGGCGAGATCGAACGGCACTCCTCGCTCGATCTCGAATCCGCGACCGCGATCGCTGCCGAGGCGCTGCGCCGGCGGTACGGCACGGGCGAATTCGACGCGCCGATGCGGTGGCTGCAGGTGAGCGCGCGTCGGCCGGACCGAGTCCCCGAGACGCGGTCCGGCCGGCGCGAGATATCAGATTCTGCGCGGATCCCAGGTGGCGATCGCCCAGATCACCACGATGTCGAGGGCGATGACCAGGATCGACCACCACGGATAGTGCGGCAGCCACAGGAAATTGGCGATGATCGACAAACCCAGTAGCGCGATCGCCAACATCTGCCCCCAGGTCGAACGCGTGAACAACCCGGCGGCGGCCGCCACCATGAGGATGCCGAGGATCAGGTGGATCCATCCCCATCCGCTGATGTCGAACTTGTAGATGTATTGCGGTCCGGAAACGTAGACGTCGTCCTTCACGATGGCCGAAATGCCCTGCAGGATGGACACGATTCCGGTGACGGCCAGTAGGGCCGCCGCGGCCAGCGAGGTGCCGGCCGCCACCGCATTGCGGGTGTCGTTTCGCCCGTTGCGTGTTCCGTGTTCCGTAGCCGTCACGACGGCTCACCCCTTTTCGTGAACCTCGCCGGCGGATCCGCCGGCGCGTACCGACATGCGTCGGTTCCGGTGGGTTGTGACATGCGGCCCTGCGCTGCCTCCTGACCAGCCGCCGCGGCGGATGATGGTCCCGGTTCGCTCATCGACCTGGTACATCGCTCGATGGACGAATTCGGCGAGCCAACCGGGCATCTAACGATTCGTCGCGGAAAACCTCGCGGATAATCACGAACCGATGGACCGTGCGATCGACCCCGAAACGTAACCGAATCGCCGTATTCCGCGTCACCCGGTCGCCGTGGGCTCGGTCTCCGCGGTGGTTTCGGGCGCCGCCGCGGGCCGCGCGAGAATTTCGACGATCAGCAGCAGCGCTCCCGCGACCAGCACGATCCCCACCACGACCAAACCGGTCGCGTAGGGCCACAGCACCAGCACGAGCACCGCGCCGGCGAGCACGGCGAGGCGCAGCGGTGTGCGGTAATGCGCGACGAACGACTCGACCACGTTGGGCGGGCGCCCACGCCGGCCGCGGACGGCGACCATGAGCCGCCCGAAGCCGGAACGCACGGACTGCGCCGAATGAGACGACCCCGCCAGATATCCCACCGCGGCCACGACCAGGCTGACGACCGCGACCGCGCGCAGCGACACCCGCATCGGGTGGATCACGGTATCGAACAGCGCGGAGGCGGCCGGTGGCGACAACGCGTCGGGCGGAACGGAATCGAGGTAGATACTGCGAGCGATCACCACCCCGACGGCCAGCAGCACCATCGCGACCGCACCGGCGACGCCGACCAGTGCGAGGGTCCGCAGCCGCCGGCCGCGGGGAGCCAGCCACACCGCACCCGCCGCGGTGGCCAGCGCCACCCACGGCAGGATGTTCGCCGCGCGGTCGAGCGTGCGCAGCCATTTCTGGTACTTGGGCAGCTCGGTGGCATGGAAGATGACGAATTGCGCGTCGACATCGGGAATCTTGTCGGCGAAGCTGATTCCGCGTGCGTCGAGCCGTTCGCGCACGGTCGCGAGGATCGGCTTCAGCGAAATGCTCACGGTGCCGTTGTCGCTGACCTCGATTCCGGGTCTGGTCTCACCCTTGACCACATGGACCAGTGCGTCGTGCGCGCGGCGGTTGGCCGTGTCCCACGCCTCGCGGAACTGATCGCTGGTCACCACGGCCGTCGCGGCCTGGTGGATGTAGTTCTCGGCCTGGTCGGCCACCAGCGCGGGCAGACTGTTCAACGCCGCGACGGCACGGGGGCGATCCGACAATTGCCCGACGTTCTGCGTGAGCGCGTTGACCGCATCCGCCGTGTACGCCTTGATGTCGACGCGACCGACGATCGCATCGGTGATCTTGTCGGCCAGTTCCTTCTGGATCGCCGGATCGGTGGCCAGCGGTGCGACGGTCGTGACGTAGCGGTCGGTATCGAAGATCTGGCTGCGCACGAACCGCGTCGTCACCGATCCGATGATCAGTAGCGCGGTCAGGATCAGCAGCAGCACGACGCCGGTCCAGCGCCAGGCGTGCCGATGAGATGGGCGCGGTGGATGCGCTGCGACATACGCGCGCAACCGCTCGAGTTCGGCGCGATCATCGGTGGACAGTTCCGCATTCGACGCCGGCGGGCGAGCATCTCGATCTTCGGCGGACATGATGACTCACACCCTTCCGGGCCGATCGACACGGCCCAGAACTGATTCGGCGCCGCTGCCCTCGGGGGGACAACGCATTCGCCGCCGACCCCGGATCGATCCCACACCGTGACCCAACGGTGCTGCCCCGGTACGGATCAGGCGGGTCGCTCGCGAGAAGCACCGCCCGCGAACCGCGCCTTATTCGTGGGGCAGCTCGCCGGTGACGATGTGGTCGGCGAGATTGAGTCCTTCCCGGACGAGGCGGGCGAGGTGGCCGTCGCGGATGCGGTAGATGATGCGGCGGCCTTCGCGGCGAGTCTCGACCATGCCGGTGAAGCGGAGTTTCGCCAGGTGCTGGCTGACCGCGGTGCGGGAGCCGCCGCAGGCCTCGGTGAGGGCGGTGACGTCGGCCTCGCCGTCGGCGAGAACCCAGAGGATGTGCAGCCGGGTCGGGTCGGCGAGCATCCGGAACACCGAGGTGGCGGCTTCGAGACGGGCCGGGTCGGGTTCGACGATGTGCACCAGGCTGGGCGGCAGGGCGTCGACTGCGGGGGTTTCCTCACCGGTCATGGGCTGGTTCACCGACTTCCTGCTGTGGCCATCTGCGCACCCGACGATACGTGCACCGGCCACATTCGCGCGGCAACCACGGCGGCCACGGCCGCCAGGACCATCAGGGTCAGCGCCGCGCCGGCCTGTCCGGCGGCGGCGCCCAGCCAGCCGGCGATCGGATAGGTCACCAGGAAGCAGGCGTGCGAGAGCGAGAACTGCGCGGTGAACACGGCCGTGCGGGTGCTGCCGTCGGATTGGGCGCGCAGCAGTCGCGCCGAGGGCGTGTTGATCAGCGAGGTACCCACCCCCATGATCGACCAGGCCACCCCCAGCAGCACCCAGCCCGCGCGTGGTCCGGGCTCGAGCGCCGCGAGCGTCGCGGCACCGGCGAGGCCGACGGGCAGGATCGCGCAGCCGACCAGCATGAGACGCCGATCGGGAATGCCGGTGAGCAGTCGCGGGATCGCCAGCGCGGCGATCATCGAACCGCCGCCGAAGCAACCCAGCGCCACCGCCACCGCGGGTGCCGGCCCGTGCAGCAGGTCGCGGACGTAGACCACGGTATTGACCACGACCAGCGAAGTCGCCGCGGCGACAGCGACATTCATCGCCAGCAACCCGCGCAGCACCGGGCTCGCCGCCATGAGCCGTGCGCCCCAGGTGATCCGGGCCGGCAGCGAGCCGGAGCGGTCGGCGGGCACCGATCGAGGGAGCGAGGTGCGCACGACCATGATCGCGGAGGTCGCGAAACCTGCGGCGGTGCCGACGAACAGCAGGTGGTAGCCGACCACGGTCAGCAATGCCGCCGCCAGTACGGGACTGAGCAGCGATTCCAGGTCGTAGGCCAGCCGTGAGAGCGACAGCCCGCGGGTGTAGTCCTCCTCGTCCGGCAGGATCGACGGGATGACCGCCTGGAATGCCGGGGTGAAGGTCGCCGAGGCCGCCTGCAGCACGAAGATCAGGACATAGATCTGCCAGACGTGCGTGACCAGCGGCAACAGCAAGGCGATGACCAGCCGAACCACATCGGCCGAGACCAGCAGCATCCGCCGCGGCACCCGATCGGTCAGCGCCGAGACCACCGGTGCCACGCCGACGTAGGCGACCATCTTGATCGCGAGTGCCGTGCCCAGCACCGCACCGGCATCGGATCCGGCCAGATCGTAGGCCGCCAAACCCAGCGCGACCGTGAGCAGACCGGTTCCGACGAGGGCCACCACCTGTGCGGTGAACAAGCGCCGGAAACGGTCGTGTCGCAACACCTCCAGCACGTCGGGCCTCCAGAATCCGCGGGACGCATCGAACACGGCCAGTTTAAGACAATAGGTGCGCAATTGCGAACTTATTGTCTCTTCAACGGGCCGCGCCCGCGCCGCGCCACGATTCGATCTCCGCCGAGAGGTGGAGGTAGGTTCGGGTCGACAGGCCGGAAATTCGCCGTCGGCGAGAGCGCAAGGAGGTCCAGCGTGCAAGGGATCTCGCTCGAGGCGGATCGGTGGCGGGAACGGCTGCGCACCAATCTGTGGTTCGTCCCGACGCTGGAAGTCCTGGCCGCGGTGGCGCTGTTCGCACTGACCTTCACGCTCGACCGCGCGGCCTACCACAACGGCACGAGCCTGCCCACCTGGGTGCTGGGCGGCACGCCCGATGCGGCACGCCAGGTTCTCACCGCCATCGCGGCCGCGATCATCACCGTGGTCGGTGTCGTCTTCTCGATCACGATCCTGGCGCTGACGCTGGCCTCCACTCAGTTCGGGCCGCGCATGCTGCGCAACTTCATCCGCGACCGCGGCACCCAGCTGACGCTCGGCACCTTCGTCGCGACCTTCGTCTACGCCATCGCGGCACTGGTGTCGGTCGGCGAGAATTTCGTCCCGCACATCAGCGCGACGGTGTCGATCGGCTCGCTGGTGGTGGATCTGGCGGTGCTGATCTACTTCATCAATCACATCGGCGGGCAGATCCAGCTGCCGAATGTGGTCGCCGACATCGCGCGCGAAGTGCGCACGGCGGTCGACGCCAATGCCGATACCACCGCGAGCGGGGCGAAACATGGTCCGTCGGCGCGGGAACTCCGCGATCTGCTGGCCCGCTCCGGTGGCGAGGTGCGCACCTCCAGCAGCGGATATCTCCAGTACATCCGCTACGAGCGGCTGGTCCGGCTGGCCGCCGAAGCGGATGCGGTCATCCATTTACCTTATCGCCCAGGACATTTCGTGACCGAGGGGCAGGTGATCGCGCGGGTGTGGCCGGCACAGGCCGCGAAGGGGATCGAGAAGAAATTCTCCCGCGGCCACGTCACCGGCTCGATGCGCAGCCTGGTGCAGGACGTCTCCTTCGGCGTCGATCAGATCGTCGAGATCGCACTGCGTGCGCTCGCCTCCGCGACCAACGACACCTTCACGGTGCTGACGTGTATCGATTGGCTCGGCGACTGCCTGTCGCGGATCGCGGTCACCTGGGAGCCGAATCCGGTGCGCCGCGACAAGGACGGTCATATCCGGGTGCTCGCCGCCCAGGTCAGCTACGAGCGGCTGGTGCAGCGCGCGTTCGAGAAGATCCGCCAGGCCGGTGCCGGGCAGCCGGCCGTGATGATTCGCCAGCTCGACGCGCTGGCACAGATCGCCGACCGCGTCACCGACCCCGATCGGCTCCGGGTGATCCTCGAACAGGCGACGATGATCGAGCACGCCGTCCCGCTCATCCCGGAAGAACCCGACCGCGCCGACGTCCTGCGCCGCTGCCACGCCCTGCGCGGCCAGATCGCGGCGGAGCGCTCGGCGCTCGCCACGCGATCGCGAAAGACCACGCTCACACCGAATCCGAAGCCGTAGCTCGGCGGCGCTCAGATCGGATCGCCGCCGGCGACTCGACAATTCTTCGCCCGATGTCGATTCCGGCGGCGGCCGTTCGTATAGGAGGTGAGGGGCGCGATCGTGCGCGTTCCCGGAATCGAGAGGAGCAGGGCGATGCGAGCGATCACGGTGACCATGAATGTCACGCTCGACGGTGTCGTACAGGGGCTGGGACGCGCGGACGAGGACACCCGGGGCGGTTTTCCGTTCGGCGGCTGGGGGCAGCGATTTCAGGACGAGGTGCTCGCCCGGGAGATGGGCGGGGATATGGCCCGGCCCGGCGACATGCTGTTCGGGCGGCGCACCTGGGAGGACTTCACCACCGTGTGGGGGCGGGCGGACGACAACCCCTACAGCGAACATATGAACGCGGCGACGAAGTACGTCGCATCGACCGGCCTCGACGACGTCGACGCGTGGCAGAACTCGATTCTGTTGCGCGGCGACGCGACTCGGACCGTGCGCGAACTGAAGGCACGTCCGGGAAAGGATCTGTCGATCATCGGCAGTGCGGCCCTGGTGCGCAGCCTGCACGCCGCCGGGCTGATCGATCGGTACACGCTGGTGATCCACCCACTCACCCTCGGTGCGGGGACCAGGTTGTTCGAGGGCGCGGCGCCGTTGACCGAATTTCGCCTCCTCGGTAGCGTCGCGACCACCGCGGGTGTGATCATCGCCCGCTACGCCCGGCGCTGAGGAGAGGGCCGTGCCCGAGTATCTGCTCTCGATCTACCAACCCGACAGTGGTGCGCCCGATGCCGAGACCATGGAACGGATCGTCGCCGAATTGCACCGCCTCAACGAAGAATTGCGCGAGAGCGGGTCGTGGGTGTTCACCGGCGGCCTGCACGCGGCGGACAGCGCGACCGTGGTGCGCGCCGACGGGCTGATCACCGACGGGCCCTATCTGGAGGGCAAGGAACATATCGGTGGCATCTGGGTGATCACCGCGGCCGATCTGGACGCGGCGCTGGCCTGGGGACGCAAGGCCGCGGCGGCCACCACGTTGCCGATCGAAATCCGCCCGTTCCGGGATGTTCCGCCGTTCTGACGCGATGACGCCGGATCGGATCGCCGCCGTCTTCCGCGCCGAATACGGCCGGGCCGTCGCCGTGCTGATTCGCACGCTCGGCGATATCGACCTGGCCGAGGACGCGGTCGCCGACGCCTTTGCCACCGCGCTGCGCCGCTGGCCGCAGGACGGACCGCCGCCGAGTCCGGCCGGGTGGATCATCACCACCGCCCGGCGCCGAGCCATCGATACGCTGCGCCGCGAATCCGCCAGGGCCGGCAAGTACGCCGAGGCGGCGATCGTGCACGCCCCGCCCGACGACGCCGAGGAGACCGCCGTGCCCGACGAGCGCCTCCGGCTGATCTTCACCTGCTGCCATCCGGCACTGAACCGGCCCGCGCAGGTCGCGCTGACGCTGCGGCTGCTGGGCGGGCTGACAACGCCCGAAATCGCGCGCGCGTTCCTGGTCCGGGAGGCGACGATGGCGCAGCGACTGGCCCGCGCGAAGGCCAAGATTCGCGACGCCCGTATCCCCTACCGGGTGCCCGGCGAGGCCGAGTTGCCCGAGCGGCTCGATTCGGTGCTCGCGACCCTGTTTCTCATCTTCAACGAGGGATATGTCGCCTCGTCGGGCACGGAACTGCTGCGCGCGGACCTGTGCGAGGAGGCCGTGCGGCTCACGCGCGCACTGGTCGAGTCGATGCCCGAGGAGCCGGAGGCGGCGGGCCTGCTCGCCCTCATGCTGCTCACCCACGCTCGCCGCGGCGCCCGCACCGATGCGACCGGCGCCTTCGTCCGGCTCGCCGACCAGGACCGCGGCCGCTGGGATGCCGCACTGGTCGCGGAGGGCCGGGCGATCGTCCGCACCTGCCTGCGCCGCAACCGCCCCGGCCGGTATCAGCTGCTCGCCGCGATCAATGCCGCGCACACCGATCCGGTCACCGACTGGACGCAGATCCTCGCGCTCTACGACCGGTTGGCGCGCCTGGACCCGAATCCCGTTGTGGCACTTCATCGAGCGGTGGCGGTGGCCGAGGTCGACGGGCCGGCCGCGGCACTGAGTCTCGTCGACGGCCTGGACCTGACCGAGCACTACCTGTTTCACGCCGTCCGCGCGGATCTGCTTGCCCGCCTGGGCCGGACGGACGAGGCGAGGCGCAGTTTCGATACCGCGGCCCGCCTCACCGGAAATCAACGCGAACGCGACTACCTCGCCACCCGAAGTGCCGCGCTCACACCCCGCTGACCGGTCACCGCGCCCGCGCCACCGCGCGAATCGCGCGCAGCCGCCCGTCGGCCAGCGCATCGGTGAGATGTGCTGCGCGCGTGGCGAAGTCGGGCACGAAGGCGTGCAGGCCCAGCGGGCTCGGCGGTAGCTGGCGCACCATGCGCATCACGGCCACGGCCTCGTCGGTGCGGTCGTCCCACCGCTCGACGGCGAATCCGGCCGCCTCGATCGTCGTCCGCAGGGTGGCGGGCGTGGTGAGGTGACCGAAGCCGGGGCCGTCGGCCCACGGGAGCGGATAGTCGGGTTCACCGGCGCCGGAGGCGGTGATATCCCAGAGTGCGAGCCGTCCCCCACGCGCCAGAACTCGGCGCATTTCGTGGTAGAGGCCGTTCTTGTCGGCGATATTCATCTGGACGTGCTGACTGAATACGACCTGGAAGGCGCCGTCCGGAAACGGTAGTGCGGTGACATCGGCGCACCGCACGGTGATGCGGTCGTCCAACCCCACGAGCCGGTCGAGCCAGCGAGCGATCTCGCAATACTCCTCGACCAGATCGACTCCGGTGACCCGGCAGCCGAATCGGTCCGCCAGGTATCGGGCGGTGCCGCCGATGCCGGTGCCGGCGTCGAGAACCTCGGTGGCGGAAGAGATGTCGACCAGATCGGCCAGTTCACCGGTGGCGATGCGCCCACTGGTGTGGAAGTCCTCGAGCATCGCCAGATCGTCGAGCCGCAGGCGGCCGAGATCCTTTCCGGCGGCCAGCAACGCCCGTTCGATATCGGCCCGGGCCGCGCCGGTGGCGTACTGGGCGGGGATCTGGCTGCGAGTCATGCGCTTGCTCCGATACAGAGGGAATTCCCGGCCACTCGGCGACCGACCTTGCCATTTCATGCTAGGACGAGAAAGTAGAGTTTTTCAACTAACAAATTCAGAATCTCTACTTCAGGCCGGTATAGTGGACGCATGCGAAGCTACGGCCAGTACTGTTCGATCGCCCGCGCGCTGGATGTGGTGGGCGATCGCTGGACCCTGCTGATCGTGCGCGAGCTGCTGATCCAGGGGCCGTGCCGATTCACCGATCTCAAGAACGGGCTGCCCGGCATCGCCGCGAATCTGCTGTCCACCCGCCTGCGCGAACTGGAGGACGCCGGATTGATCGCCCGCGACGACGCGCCGCCGCCCGTCGCATCGGCTCTCTATCGGCTCACCGATGCGGGCCGGGAACTGGAACCCGCACTGCGAGCACTGGGACGCTGGGGACTGCGGTACATGGATACGGTCGACCCGGACGACGCGTTCCTCCCGCAGTGGCTGGCCTACGCAGCCGGATGGTTCACCGCCGACGCCGATCCCGCGGCCGCACCGGTGGTGATTCAACTCGTCGTCGACGAGGTGCGTGCGGTCGTCGACATCGGCGCAGGTCGCGTCGAGACCCGCGTCGGCAGCACCGACGCCGCCGATCTGACCCTCGACGGACCCGCCAATGCGGTCCTCGGCCTGCTCACCGGCGTGATCGATCTGAATGTGGCACAGCAGCTCGGCCTCGCCGCACGCGGCGACCACGACGCACTCACCCGCCTGCGGCCCGTCGCGCAAGACTCATAACCTCCGCACAGGCGAGACCGCGGACGCGGACATCGGCACAACAGCGCAAGACCCGCGCCGCTACATCGTGGCGCGGGTGTTGCGTTGTCTCCCAGCGGGTTTCAGAGATGGTCGGCGTCGATCACGGCCTGCGCGAAGGCCGCGGGCGCTTCCTGCGGGACATCGTGGCCGACCCCGGGCAGCGTGCGGTGTTCGTACTTGCCGGTGAACTTCGCGCGGTAGCTCGTGCCGTCGGCATTGGCGCCGTCGAAATCGCTGCCGATGGTGACGGTCGGGACGGTGATCGCCGGGCCCTGCGCCAGCGCGGTCTCCTCCGCGGCGTACTGCGGTTCGCCGGGGACCAGGCCCAGACGCCAGCGGTAGTTGGAGATCACGACGTCGACATGGTCGGGATTGTCGAACGAGCCGGCGCTGCGGTCGTAGGTGGCGTCGTCGAAGTTCCACTTCGGCGAGGCGGTCTTCCAGATGTACTTGTCGAAGTCGTGGACGTTGCGGCGATAGCCCAGCACACCGCGGTCGGTGGCGAAGTAGTACTGGTACCACCAGCCGGCCTCCGCGGCCGGCGCGAGCGGCTGCTGGTTGGCCGCGACATCGGTGATCAGGTATCCGCTCACGGCAACCAGCGCCTTCACCCGCTGCGGCCACAGCGCGGCGATCACATCGGCCGTCCTTGCCCCCCAGTCGTATCCGCCGAGGATCGCCTTGTCGATGTGCAGCGCGTCCATGAGCGCGACGATGTCGTGCGCGACCGCCGCCTGCTCGCCGTTGCGCGCGGTATCCGGGGACAGGAATCGCGTCGGACCGTAGCCGCGCAGATACGGCACGATCACCCGGTAGCCCTGTGCGGCCAGCCGCGGGCCGACGTCGATGTAGCTCGCCGGGTCGTAGGGCCAGCCGTGGATCAGCACGACCGCCGGGCCGTTCTCCGGACCGTATTCGACGTAGGCGGTGTCGAGGACACCGGCGGTGATGTGCTTGATCGGCCCGAGCGTGGTGTGTTCACCGGCGCCGACGCCCGCGGCGCTCGCCGGAGCGGCGGGAGCCTGCGCATCCGTACCCGACGAGCACGCCGTCAGCGACGCCGCTACCGCTGCCGCCGCGATGATCTGCGCGAACCGCTTCTTGGTGAACATCTGCTCATCTCCCGTGTTCTCGTCCGCCGCGCCCACTGCCACGGCTGCGATACGAGAAACGGTAGGCGGCACGGGTGTGCTGTCGCGCCCGTCGGATGACGGTATGTGCATACGTCATCGCGTGCGGGCTACGGCACCGGATCCGTCGCGGTGCGCAGTGCGCCGGCCAGTTCGGCACGGGAGGTGACACCGAGTTTCGGGAAGATGCGGTGCAGGTGGGTGCTGACGGTGCGATGCGACAGATACAGCCGCTGCCCGATCTCCCGGTTGGTGAGCCCTTCGGCGGCCAGCTGCGCGATACCCAGTTCGTGCGGGGTCAGGCTGTCGCGTGCGTCGGGGTCGCGGCGCGGGCTGGTCTCCCCCGCGCCCCGGAGTTCGCGCCGCGCGCGATCGCCCCAGGGCCGCGCGCCCAGCGCGTCGAAGGTGTCGCGGGCCGCTCGCAGCTGTGCCCGCGACTCGACGATGCGCCGCTGCCGGCGCAACCACTCCCCGAAGGCGAGCTGGACGCGGGCGCGTTCGAACGGCCACCCGTCCGGATCGGCGTCGAGAGCAGCGGTGAACAGGTCTTCCGCGGACTCGGCCGACGCGAGCAGGGCGCGGGCGTAGCGCAGGCCGACATGCAGGGCCGGTGACGGACTACACCGGGCCGGCTCCTCGAATTCACGCACGATCTCCTCCGCCTCCTCGACGCGCCCGGCGCGCACCGCGGCCTCGACCAGATCGCCCACGACGTAGGCGCGCAGGGCGAGCTGATAGGCCGGGTCGGCGGGGTCGAGAATTCGGCGCAGGTCGGCGAGCGCGTCGTCGTAGCGGCCCTGTCCGAGTGCGACGAGAGCGCGGGCCCGTTGCACGGTGGCCAGTACCGGTCGCGCGCCGGCGGCCGCGCCGATCCGTTCGGCCTCCTCGGCGCGCTCGACCGCTTCGTCGAAATCGCCTCGTAGCGCGGCGATTTCGGCTCCGACAGCGACGGCGAGACCGTACATGAAGTGCTGGCCGGTTTCCGGTCCGAGGCGCCCGGCCTCGGCCGCGGCCGCCGCACCGCCCACCAGATCACCGGTGCGCGCACAACTCCAGGCCCGCACCGCCAGCGCCCTGGTCAGCAGGCCGAGCCTGCCCTGTTCCCGCAGGCCGGTGATCGCCGTGGCGGAGAAGCGGCCGGCCAGTGCGAAGGCGCCGATCTGCAACGCCGCGCTGCCGAGATAGCGGTCCACCTCCGGATCGGCGCCGGTTTGCCCGGCCAGTGCGCGCAGTTGCTCCGAGACCGTCGCGCCGCGCTCGAACGGGGCCACGTAGGCGGTGATCGCCACGATCCGCGGATCGCCGACGGGCAGACCCGTACCGTCGGCGACGGTCAGCAGGGCGCGGCGCGCGTCCGGACCCGGCTCGGACCAGAAACAGCGCATGGCGGTCCCCCACAGGATGCGCATCGCGAGGTCGCGATCCCCTTCCACCGCAACGGTTTCGGCGAGTTTCGCGAGTTCGGTGGTGCGGGCCGGATCCTCACCGACGCCGTCGTCGAATCCGCTGACCAGCCAGGTCGCCAAGGCGCGCTGACGCTGGTCGAGATCCTGGCGACCGGCGTCGCGCAGCAGCCGATCCACGGTGTCGCGCTCGCCGGATTCCACCGCCAGCTCGGCGGCGCGCAACAGTCGTCCCACCCGCGCCGCCGGTGTGTCGGTCAGGCGCGCGGCGTGTTCCAGGGTCGTGATCGCCGCCGCCACCCCGCCCCGGCGCAACGCCCGCTCGGCCGCGGCCTCGAGTTCGGCCGCGGCGGCGTCGTCCGGTCCGGTGACGGCGGCCGCGTGATGGCGGGCGGCGCGGTCCGGCTGCTCGCGCAGGGTCGAGGCCAGCGCACGATGGGCGGCACGGCGGGCGGCAGGCTGCGCCCCGGCGGGGATCGCCGACCGCATCAGCGGATGACGGAATCGCACTGCGCCGGAATCGATCTCGATCAACCCTGCGGTGACGGCGGGGGTCAGGTCCGCGTCGTCGACCGGGCCGCCGACCAGCAGTGCGGCGGCCGCGAGCGTTTCCGCTACCGACAGTTCGTCGAGCGCGGCGAGCAGCAGGACGGTGCGGGTCGTCTCGGGCAACTGATCGGCCCGCAGACCGAACGCACGTTCCAGCCGCTCGGTGAGCGGCAACGCCACCTCGGGCCGGTCGGTGGCCGAGGGTAATTCCTTCAGCGCCAACGGATTTCCGGCCGCGGCCGCCAGGACCCGTTCTCGCCGGTGATCGTCGAGGCCGGGCGCGGCGGTGTCGAGCAGCTGCCGCGCCTCCTCCTCGTCCAGTCGCGAGAGTGCCAGCGTCGGGTGCCCGGCCTGCGACAGCGCCGCCTGCGCGTCCCGGGTGGCGGCGACCAGCACAATCGGCTCGGATTCCAGCCGGCGGGCGAGGAAGCCGAGCACGCCGGCGGTCGCGGCATCGAGCCAGTGCAGGTCCTCCACCACCAGCAGCAGCGGCTGTTCGGCCGCCCGATCGCTGAGCAGGGTCAGCAGCGCCGCACCGATCAGATATTCGCTCGGTGCGGCCACGTCGACGAATCCGAGCGCGGCGTTCAGTGCCGCGGCCTGGGTGGGCGGCAGCGCATCGTTGCCGGTACGCAGCGGGAACACGATCTGATGCAATCCGGCGTAGGGCAGCTGCTGTTCGGCCTCGGTCGCGGTCACGGTCACGACCCGGACGCCCGCCAGCCTGGCCATCGCCGCGACCTCGTGCAGGAGCGCGGTTTTACCGATCCCCGCTTCGCCCGCGATGACGACGACGCCGCCGCGCTCGGCGATGCCGGTGATCGACTCGTCCAGATATTTGAGTTCCGATTCCCGTCCGACCAGCGACATCCGTGAGCACTCCTGTCCGGTCCCGGCACCGGCCGGCGCCGGTCACCGCGGGGCGATAGCAACACACCGAGCGAACTCGGCATGCCGTCGACACTATCGGTTCCACGGGCGAACCAGCGGACTCCGGGGCGCGATCCCGCCCGGGACAGGCTCGGAATGCCGCGGCCGGCGGCGATGAACACCCCTCGCCCGGACGGCCCGTCGACGCACGAGCAGTAACCCGACCTGACCTTTTCCGTGCGATGCGGTCCCGGCTGTTATCGTCGGGCGGAGTCGGTAGATCAAGGAGACCAGACATGGTTGGTGAACTCGACATCTCCGGATAGACCCGGAAGTCACGGCCACCGGTAGGCGCACGCGGCGCCGCCGACGTGGCCATGTCGTCGTTCACCCGATCACCCTGCGGCGCGATCGCACCGTGCCGCAACGACTTTCGAGGTCTCACCATGTCCGATGCCTTCATCGTCTGTTCGAACCTGTCGTTCACCTGGCCCGACGACACCCCGGTGTTCCGGGATCTGTCCTTCAGCGTGCCGGGCGGACGGACCGGCCTGGTCGCCCCCAACGGCGCCGGGAAGACCACCCTGCTGCGCCTGATCGCCGGCGAGCTGACCCCTTCGGCGGGCAGCATCACCGTCGACGGCGCCATGGGATATCTGCCGCAGAATCTGCCCCTGACCGGAGAGCTGACGGTCGCTGAAGTTCTCGGCATCGCACCGGTGCTGGCCGCGCTGGCGGCCGTCGAATCCGGCGACACCGACGAGCGGCACTTCACCACCATCGGCACCGACTGGGACATCGAGGAACGCACGCGCGCTCAACTGGACCGGCTCGGGCTGGCCGCGTTGCCGCTCGACCGGCGGCTGCACACCCTCAGCGGCGGGCAGATCGTCTCGCTCGGACTGGCCGCGCAGCTCCTGCGGCGACCGGATGTGCTGCTGCTCGACGAACCCACCAACAACCTCGATCTCGAGGCGCGCCACCAGCTCTACGACGTGCTCACCGACTGGAACGGCTGCCTGCTGCTGGTCAGCCACGACCGGGCCCTGCTCGACCGCACCGATCGCATCGCCGAACTCTACGACGGCGAAATCCGTTACTACGGTGGTAGTTTCACCGACTACGAGCAAGCGGTGCAGGCCGAGCAGGCGGTGGCGGAGAAGAACATCCGCACCGCCGAACAGGAGGTCAAGCGCGAGAAGCGGGAATTGCAGCAGGCTCGCGAACGCGCCGCGCGCCGGGCGAGCAACGCGCAGCGCAATCTCGGCAACGCCGGACTGCCGAAGATCTTCGCCGGCACCATGAAACGCAATGCCCAGCAGTCGGCGGGTCGCGCGAACGAAACCCACGGCGCCCGGCTGGACGCCGCGAAGAACCGCCTCGACGAGGCCGGGCGGGCGCTGCGCGAAGAACAGCGCATCGTGCTGAACCTGCCCGATACCGAGGTCCCGGCCGGCCGCACGCTGTTCGCCGCCGAGCACATCCGGTTCCGCTTCGGCGAGCGCGAGTTGTTCGCCGGCGAGGGCGCCGATCTCACCGTCCGCGGACCCGAGCGCATCGCCTTGACCGGACCCAACGGCGCGGGCAAGTCCACGCTGCTGCGCATCGTGCACGGCGACCTCACCCCCGACAGCGGTACCGTTACCCGCGCCGACGGCCGGATCGCCTACCTGTCCCAGCGGCTGGACCTGCTCGATGCCGACCGGACCGTGGCGGAGAATCTGGCCGCCGCCGCCCCGCACCTGCCCGCCGCGCAGCGGATGAATCTGTTGGCGCGCTTCCTGTTCCGCGGCTCGCGCGCCCATCTGCCGGTCGGCGTCCTCTCCGGCGGGGAGCGACTGCGGGCCACACTGGCCTGCGTGCTGTTCGCCGAACCCGCGCCGCAACTGCTGTTGCTCGACGAACCCACCAACAACCTCGATCTGGTGAGTGTCGGACAGCTGGTCGGCGCCCTGGAGTCCTATCGGGGCGCGATCGTGGTCGTCAGTCACGACGAACACTTTCTCGCCGAGGTGCGGGTGAGCCGGCACTTGCGACTCGCGGACGGCCGCCTGGCCGACGACAACGCCGCCGTATCCGCCGAACCCCCGTCTCCCCGATAACACCCGACGGCTCCGAAACCGAGCGTGGCGGCGGTCGAATCGAGCGTTTCGTCCGCCGCCATCGGGGGACGACCGGTTTCGGTGTCACGCGGATCGCGCGTCGGGGCGGCTCGCGCGCTCACGCCCCGTCGCCGACCGTTCCCACCACTGGCAGGTATGACCTTCTGCCCGCCACTAGAATCGGCGTGTTGTCGTACCTACCGCAGCGATCGGTAACCACCGATTAGCCCGAGTCGCACACAATCCACACTCCCCTGCGCGCCGGCGCCATCCGCCCGGCGCCGGATTTCCGCAAAACTGCTGCTGACGCGCCCCACTCGGGGACATCGGCGGTAGGCCCGCGACCGCTCGCCGATCCCCACGCGAAAAGTATTTCCGGAGAAGGCTTTTCACATTAGATCTTCCGAAACAGGCCATCGATCTGCACGTTTCGTGTGTAGGCTACCGCCCGGTAGCTGTTCGACGGCCGAGGGGTGGCGGCTGATGTAGTAGACGAGGATCCGGTGATGCAAGGCAGGGAATCCGTCGAATCTCCCCATTTACCCGACACACTCGGCGCCGGCCGGCGCACCTGGGCGTTCTGGCTGGGCCTGACGGCCACCACCGGCGGAGTGCTGCTGCACCTGCCGATGTTCCGGATGGCCCGGGACATGGGCTACCGCATGGCGGGAATGCCCATGGACACCGCGATGATCTGCGGTATGGCGCTGATCGTGGCCGGATTGGCGCTGACCACCTACGGCCTTTTCCCGACTCGATCGGTGCACCACCGGGTGGTCGCGCTGCGGGTGCGCGCCCTCGATGACGCCCCCATCAACCGCGTGCATGTGGTGCTGATGCTGGTGATGGCGGCCGCAATCACCATCGATGTGATGAAGCCGACGACACTGTCGTTCGTGGTACCCGGAGTCGGCGCCGAATACCACCTGAGAACACCGGCCAACCCGCATGTCGACGCGCTGCCGGTCGCGTTGCTGCCGCTGTCGGGCATCGCGGGCACCGTACTCGGCTCGTTCCTGTGGGGCTGGCTCGGCGACCGGATGGGACGCAAGGCCGCCATCCTGCTGGCCGGAATCTTCTTCGTGGGCACCTCGATCTGTGGCGCGATGCCCAGTTTCGAATGGAACGTGGCGATGTGTTTCGTCATGGGGCTGGGCGCCGGGGGGATGTTGCCGATCGCGTTCACGCTTCTCTCGGAGACCATCCCGGCCCGGCATCGCGGCTGGTTGCTGGTGCTGATCGGGGGTGACATCGCCGGCGCCTACATCGTCACCAGCTGGCTTTCGTCGACCATCGGGCACACCTACAGCTGGCGCAGCCTGTGGCTGCTCGGGTTGCCGACAGGATTCCTGCTGGTGCTGCTGGTGCGCTGGATCCCGGAATCGCCGCGCTACCTGCTGGCCGTCGGCCGTCACCGCGAGGCCGAAGACGTGCTGCGCACCTACAACGCCGAGATCGTCCCGGTCGAGCACAGCGAACTGGCCGCCGAGGACGGCGTGCGCGACGGGTTCGGACAACTGCTGCGGCGGCCGTATCTCGGTGTCACCGTGGTGTTGTCACTGATCGGGCTCGGGGTCGGCTTGGTCACCTACGGATTCCAGTTGTGGTTGCCGACCAATCTGCGCAATCTCGGATTCAGCGATGTGACCGCCGATCGCATCCTGCGCGATTCCGCCCTCATCGGATTCCCGCTGAACTTCGCCGTCGCCTACTGCTATCACCGTTCCACCAAATGGACCCTCATCACGCTGGGCGCGCTGCTGGCGGTGACCCTGGCCGGATTCGTGATACTCGGCGACCATGTGGCCGACCACCGGCTGCTGCTCAATATCCTTCTGGTAGTGCCCATCTGGGGTTCCAGCTCGATCGTGGCGGTGATCGTCGCCTACGGCGCGGAGATCTACCCGACCCGGATCCGCTCGCGCGGCAGCGGTGTCGCGGCGGCCATGACGAAGGCCGGCGGCGTCGGTGTGATCGCACTGGTGGTGCTGGCGGTGGCCGCGCCCTCGATCAGCGTCATGGCCTTGATCAGTGCGGTGCCGATCGCGCTGGCGACGATCGCGGCGGTGGTCTACATCGTGGAGACGCGGCGCCGCTCCCTGGAGGACATCACCGCCGCCGAACTGCGAACGGTGGCGGCGGCATGAGCGCGACTGCCTGTGAATCCGGTGCCGCGGTGGCACAGTCGTTACGAGATCGCTTGATCCACGCGACTATTCAACTCATCTCCGCGGAGGGCCTGACCTCCCTGACCGTGCGACGAGTGTCGCGGATCTGCGAAGTGTCGACCATGGCGATCTACTCCAATTTCAGCGGAATGCCCGGACTGCTGCGCGCGGTGGGCTCGGCCGGATTCGCCCAGCTCTCGGCCCGGCTGGCCGAGTGTGGGTGCACCGACGACCCGATCACCGACATTCTGGTGCTGGGCTTCGTCTTTCGCGACGAAGCGCTGCGCAAACCCGAACTGTTCCGCCTGATGTTCGCCACCGAATCACCCAGGGCGGAGGTGAAGCTGCATCGCGGCAACATCCTGTCCGGTACCGGTGATTCGGACTTCGACAACTTCGCCGAGAGTTTCGACCACGTGGTGCGGGCGACCCAGCGCGCCCTCGACGCCGGCCTGGTTCGCGCGGAGAACGCACGGGCGGCGGCGGCCCAATTCTGGACGGGTCTCTACGGTTTCATCCAGCTGGACATGGCCGGGCTCTACGGAGACGAGGGCGTCGGCGAGGTACTGCTGCCCTCGATCGTGAACATCATGATCGGCATGGGCGCCGATCCCGAGTGGGTGCAGCGCTCGGTGCACCGCGCGGTGGAGCGCGTGCTCTCACCCACGTCCTGACCGGCGGCGCAGCCGCACGCCGGCGCGCTGCATGCGAGCCATCGCGCGTTCGGCGAAACCGTTGCGCTTGGGTAGCAGTTCGAGTTGCAGCAACAGTTCGTTCAGGTCCCAGGTGGCCTTGCTACGCCAGATCAGCCCCTCGCGAAACTGCCAGATGTCGACCACGAACAGGTCGAACTTCTTGCCGGT
Source organism: Nocardia sp. 852002-51101_SCH5132738 (assembly GCF_001665695.1). Lineage (NCBI taxonomy): Bacteria > Bacillati > Actinomycetota > Actinomycetes > Mycobacteriales > Nocardiaceae > Nocardia > Nocardia sp. 852002-51101_SCH5132738. The sequence continues at coordinate 47,733 of NZ_LZML01000115.1, forward strand.
ACCGGCGAATCCGGGCGGATCGATCGGCCCCGTATTGGTGCCGGTCATCCGCCACGGCACGATCGCGGCCAGCCCGTCGGCGGTGACGGCGGGCTCGAACACGAGGTGATAAGCCACATCCGGAAACGAGCGCACGGTGTCGTCGACGAATGCCGCGACCGCGGACCGGCCGATCATGACATGTTCTTCGGACGGGTCGAGCCAGCGGGTGTCCTCGCTGACGCAGGCGGCGACGGCGGCGGCGTCACCGGCGTTCCACCCGGCGATGTAGTGGTCGACGAACCCGCGCAGCCAGGCGGGGTCGGTAATCGGGTCGGCTCCCGGATCGAGCGCGAATTCACCGGATTTCATGACGGCTGAATGTACCCGAATAACAATGTCATGAATCGCGGTGACATTGTTATTTCACCGGGCCCGGCGCGCACGCCGGCCGATAACGATGTCATTGTTCGATCATATGGCGCAGATGGCCGCAAATAACATCGTCATGGCTCGGACATAATCACTGTCGAGCTCCGGGAAATAACATCGTCAGCCCGAAAATAACACTGTCAGCAGGCCGGATGTCATTTCTAAAATTCAGCGCACCATGCCCTCGAGTCAACTCTCACAACGACTTTCGACAATTCTCCAACCGCCGCGAGCGGTTCGTATCTATGCTCCCTGTTGTTCGTATATGAATGGTTCGACCGCTTCCGTGCACATGTGCACGACTCGGTGCAGACAATCAGAGGACCGCGCAATGTCCGATGCAGCAATCGTCGGGATCGGCTGTCGTTTCCCGGCGGTATCGACGGTCCGGACTCGTTCTGGGATTTCGTGCTCCGCCGCGGCGACGGCGTCGTCGAGGTCCCGGCGGATCGGTGGAGTCTCGACAAGTTCTACGACCCGGATCCCGACGCCCCCGGGCGCATGTACACCCGTCACGGCGGCTTCCTGACGCAATCGCTGTGGGATTTCGACGCCGACTTCTTCGGCATCTCCCAGCGCGAGGCCGCCATCCTGGACCCGCAGCAGCGGCTGTTGCTCGAGGTGGCCTGGGAGGCACTCGACGACGGCGGGATGGCCGGGCGGGTCGGCGGGCGCGATATCGGCGTATTCGTCGGCGGCTTCATGATGGACAACGCGGTGAGCCGCAATATCGTTCGCGCCTCGATCAATTCGCACACCCCGACCAGTTCCTCGCACACGCTGCTCTCGGCCCGGATCGCGTTCCTGCTCGATCTGCACGGGCCGACCATGACCATCGACACCGCATGTTCGTCCTCCCTGGTGGCGCTGCACCAGGCCGTGCGAGCGCTGGAGACCGGAGAATGTTCGGCGGCGATCGTCGGGGGCACCAACGCGATGCTGCAGCCGGAGACGTTCGTCTCCATGTGCAAGGGCCGGTTCCTGGCCGTGGACGGGCACTGCAAATCCTTCGACGCCGACGCCGACGGGTACGGCCGCGGTGAAGGTGCCGGTGCGATCGTCGTCAAACCGCTCGACGCGGCGGTCCGTGACGGCGACCGCATCTACGCCGTGGTGCGCGGCAGCGGGGTGAATCAGGACGGGCGCACCCTGGCCGTGCCGGTCCCGAATCCGGTTGCGCAGCAGCAGCTCGCCGAGCGGGTGCGGCAGCAGGCGGGGATCGCCGCGCACGACATCGGCTTCGTCGAGGCGCACGGCACCGGAACTCCGGTGGGCGATCCGATCGAGATGACCGCGCTGGGCGCGGTGTACGGGGCCGTGCCGGAACGCACGGAGGCGCTGCCGGTCGGGTCGGTGAAGAACAATATCGGGCACACCGAGGCCGCGGCGGGCGTCGCCGGCGTTATCAAGGCCGCGCTCACCGTGCATCACCGCACGATCGCCCCGCAGGCACGGCTGGACAAGCCCAATCCGGAGATCGATTTCGACGGCCTGGGCCTGCGGGTGCCGTTGCGCGCCGAACCGCTGCGACAGCCGGTGGTCGCCGTCAACAGCTTCGGCTACGGCGGAACCAACGCGCATGTGCTGATCGGGCCGGCGCCCGAGACGGCCGAACCAGCCCGCACCGCATCGTCTTTGCCCGTCCTGCCGTTGTCGGCGCGAAACGAGTCCGCGCTGCGCGTGCTGGCGGCCGAGCTGTGCGTGGCATCGGATGCGGTGCCGCCGCACCACCTGACCGCCGCGGCATGGGTGCGGCGCGCACACCACCCGCTGCGCACGGCCTTCTTCTACACCGACGGCGACGATCTCCGAGCGCAGCTGACCGAATTCGCGGCCGGTGGCGGCCGGACACCCGCACGAGCGATCTCCGAGGGGAGCACGGATCCGGTGTTCGTGTTCAGCGGAATGGGGCCGCAGTGGTGGGCGATGGGCCGGGCTCTGCTCGAAGCCGACGGTCCCGGCGCCGCCGCCGCTCGCGAGATCGATCGAGAGTTCCGGGCACTGGCCGGCTGGTCGGTTCTCGCGGAATTGCTCTGTGACGAAGACGATTCGCGGATCACCCGCACCGAGATCGCCCAGCCGGCGAACTTCGTCGTGCAGGCAGCGCTCACGGCCGAGCTGGCCGCGCTGGGGATCCGTCCGGCCGCGGTGGTCGGTCACAGCGTCGGCGAGGTGACCGCTGCCTACGTATCCGGTTCGCTGACAGCGGCGCAGGCGGTCGCGGTGAGCTATCACCGTTCCCGGTTGCAGGCCACCACCGCGCACACCGGCGGCATGCTGGCCGTCGGTCTCGCGGAGGCCGAGGCGCGGGAACTGGCGGCAGACGCCTCCGGCATCGATATCGCGGCGGTGAACAGTCCCTCGGCGGTCACACTGGCAGGCGATGTGACGGTACTGCGCGACCTCGCCGACCGCCTCACCGCCGACGGCACGTTCGCACGGATGTTGCGGGTGGAAGTGCCGTATCACAGTCGCCGCATGGATCCCGTTCTCGACGAGCTGCGCACCGAACTCGCGGCCCTGTCCCCCGCGGCGGCCACGATTCCGGCCTACTCCACGGTCACCGCACAGCGCGCGACCGGTGACGATTGGGATGCCGACTACTGGTGCCACAATGTGCGCGACACGGTACGGTTCGCCGACACCGTCGCCACGATGCTCGCCGACGGGCACCGGGTGTTCCTGGAGATCGGTGCGCATCCCGTCCTCAGCGGCAGCATCCGCGAAATCCTGCTGGATCACGGCGTGACCGGGGCCGCCGTGCCGACGCTGGCCCGCGGTGGTGACGACCACGCGAATCTGCACAACGCCCTCGCCGACCTCTACCGCGCGGGAACGCTCGACGGTGACCGGCTGCCTGCCGGAATCGACACGGCCACACCGCATCTGGACCTGCCACGCTATCCGTGGCAGCGCCGGCGCATCTGGTCGCAACAGCCGGAGACCGAACTCGACCGGCTCGGCACGCCCGGCGGGTACGCCCTGCTCGGCGACCGCACCGCGGCCACCGCACCGGAATGGGAGGTGCAGCTGTCGGTATCGAATCTGCCGTGGCTGCACGACCATGTGGTCGCGCAGGCGGTCGTGCTGCCCGGCGCCGCCTACCTCGACGCCGCGCTCAGTGCGGTCGCCGCGCGCACCGGCCGCGACACCTTCGGCCTGGAAGGGGTCGAATTCGTCAGCCCGCTGGTGATCGACGACCACGATGTACCGGTCGTGCGGATCGGCGTGGAGGAGAGCACCCGGCGTTTCACGATCCGATCCCGCCCGGCCACCGGCTCGGACTGGACGGTCAACGCCTACGGCCGGCTCGTCGAGGCCGATATCGACTCCTGTCGCATCGACACCGATCCCGCACCCGATGCGGTCGAGATCGCCAGCGACACCGTCTACGAGCGAATGGCCGCACACGGGCTCCGCTACGGTCCCGCCTTCCGCCGGTTACGCCACATCGCCGTCGGCGCCGACACCGTGCTCGCCCGCGTCGACGGCAGCGATCGCGATCGCGCCCACCGCCATCTGGCGCACCCCGCCATCGTCGATGCCGCGTTGCAGTGCTTCGCGGCGCTGTACGCGAACAAGTCCGGCCCGCAGCCCGATTCGGACGACGATGTCGTCGTTCCCGCGTCGATATCGGGAGTCCGCCGACACGGCCCCCTGCCGGAGGATCCGGTGGTGGTCGTGACGCGCGATCCGGCCGACGCGCTGCGTGCCGACGTCCGGATCGCCGCCCCCGACGGCACGGTCGCGATGAGCCTGCTCGGGGTGCGGTTCCGTAACCTCACCGCCACACGCTCACTCACCGAACGGCTCGACGAGCTGTTCTACGAACCGGTCTGGGAGATCGTCACCGACGGCGGCGACCCCGCGGCCGCCCCGGCTCCGGACGAGGCGTTCGTGGTGATCAATCTCGGGGCGCAGATCTGCCAGCGCGCCAAGGAGATCGCCACGTCGCGAACGGTCGAGCCGGTGACGGTCGGTGAACACTCCGGGGCGTACGACGCCGCCGCGCTCGCCGATCTGTTCCGGACCGGCGCGCGGGACTCGGGCAGACTGCGCGTGGTGGTCGCCGCCGGTGAGGATCTCGACCCCGCCGCCGGCGTACACGGCACGGCAGAGGTCGCCCGCGCGGTGAAACAGCTTCTCGCCGAAACGGATTCGGGTGCGGTCGAGGTCCGGGGTGTGATCGTCACCGAGAACGCGTTGTGTCTGCCGATCGACGATTTCGCCCGCCTCGACCATGCGGCGCTCACCGGCGCCCGCCGCGAACTGCTCAACGAACTACCGGCCGGGCACTGGCGGCTCGTCGATACCGAACCCGGCACGCCCGCCGCCGACATCATCGAACGAATCTACGCCGACACCAGCATCGACGAGGTGGCGTTGCGGGCCGGTGCGTGCTGGACGATTCGCTGGCGGCACACTCTCCCGGCGCATATCCGGGAGTGGGAAACCCCCGCGCCGCTGGTGGATCCGCAGCAGTCGTATCGACTCGACATCCCGCGGTCGCGGTTGCTTCCCGATCTGGCCCTGGCCACCGCGGACCGAGTCGCCCCCGGCCCGGACGAGGTCGAGATCCGGATGCGGGCGGTGGGCCTGAACTACAAGGACGCGCTGAAGGTGCTCGGTGTGCTCACCGAGCGTGAACTCGAGGGCACCTTCTTCGGCACCGAGATCGGGATGGACGGATACGGCGTCGTCGAACGGGTCGGCAGCGCGGTGACCGGGATCGCGCCGGGCGACGAGATCTTCGTCGTCGCACCCGGAATCGTGCGCAAGTTCGTCACCCTGCGCACCGATACCGGCGCCACCACCGTAATGGACATCTTCGAGCCCGGCACCTTCGATCCGCTGCATTGCACCTCGGTCATGCCGCTGTTCACCGCGGAGATCGGGTTGCGGGAGCTGGCGCGCGTGCAACCGGGTGAGACCGTACTCGTGCACGGCGCGGCCGGCGGTATGGGTATGGCGGCGCTCCAGGTCGCGCTGCGGCTCGGCGCCCGGGTCATCGCGACCGCGGGCACCGCCGAGCGCCGCGAACGGGTGCGGGCGGCGGGCGCCCACGAGGTACTGTCCTCGCGGTCGATCGGATTCGTCGACGAGGTGCTGCGACTGACCGGCGGCGCGGGCGCCGATGTGGTCTACAGTTCGGCGCCGGGTGAGATCCTGCAGCAGAACTTCCGGGTCGCGGGAGAATTCGGCCGCATCGTCGATATCGGCAAGGCCGACATCTACGGATCGGGAACCATCGATCTGCGGCCCTTCGACCGCAACCTGTCGTTCTTCGCCGTCGATATCGACCGCATCCTCGCCCGCCGCCCGGAGCAGGTCCGGCGGGCCGCGCGGCGCGTTGTGCAGGCCCTGCATGCGGGCGAGTACACGCCGCTGCCGAATACCGTCTTCGGCCTGGACGAGCTGAGCGCGGCCTTCGAGACGGTCGCTCGCTCGGCGCAGATCGGGCGGGTGGCACTGGATCTGCGCGCGGACCACCCGCAGGTACGGCATCTGCCCCGCGAGGTCGACATCGACCCGGCGGCGAGCTATCTCGTCACCGGCGGATTCGGCGCCTTCGGACTCGCGACGGCCCGGCAGTTGGTGCGACGCGGCGCCCGCAATCTGGTTTTGGTGGGTCGCGGCGGCGCTCGCACCGCGGCCGCCCGCGCACAACTCGCCCGCTTCGCCGCCGACGGAGTACGGGTGCGCGCCGAACGGGTCGATGTCGCCGACTACGACGCCGTGGCGGCTCTGCTGGACCGGATCGCCGCCGACGGAGCACCGCTACGCGGACTCGTCCACGCCGCGGGCGTGGTCAACAACACCGAGATACCCGAGGTCACTCCGGAATCGCTGCACGAGATATTCCGGCCGAAAGTGCTCGGCGCGCTCAATCTCGACCGGGCCACCCGTGCCGCCGGACTGGACCTGGACCTGTTCGTCCTCTACGCCTCGGCCAGCGGAATCGCCGGGCTGTCGCCCCAATTGGGTTATGCCGCAGCGAATTCCGTCCTGGACACCCTGGCCTGGACGCGGCGCGCACAGGGGCTGGCGGCGATCTCGGTGGATTGGGGGTTCATGCGCGGCGACGGCGGGATGGCCGATTCGCGGGCGGTGTCGCGCTATGCCGAGATGACCGGTTACGGCTCCCTGGACATGGATTTCGCGACCGCGCTGCTGTGGGAAACCCTGCGGCTGCCGGTCACCCAGTGCGCGATCCTCGACATCGATTGGAGCCAATGGGCGCTGGCGCACCGATCCTCGGCACGCGCACCACGCTTCGCCGAACTGGTAGCGGCCGCCGGGGGCGGCGCGGTCGGCGTCGGCGCGCTGCGCGCGGAAATTCTGGCACTGGATTCCGAACAGCGCGGCGAGGTGGTCGCCTGTCTGCTCGCCGAGCAACTGGCGATCGTGCTCGGCGTCGATGCCGACACCGTGGATCTGGCGACACCCACCAGCGAACTCGGCCTCGATTCGCTGATGGCCATGGAATTCGGCGCGCGTGTGGTGAAAAGCCTCGGCGTGAAGATGTCGGTGCTGTCCATCGGCGCCGGCCTGTCGCTGGCCGGTCTCGGGGTGAAGATCGCCGCCCAGATCGCCCAGGAAGAAGCAACGTCCGACCGTACGGCAGCGTGAGGAGCCCGATGACGACCGACAGTATGGATGCGCGGGCGGTGGCCCGGGCCCTGATGTCCAAACACGATCCCGGCAGCGGCGGCGCGCAGACCGCGGCCACCGCGGCGGTCACCGTCGCGACGACGACCGAAACACCGGTGCGCCGCACCGATTTCCGCGACCACCCGGGCGTGGTCGAGGCGGCCGAGAAGTGGGCGCGGTTCGACAGTTGGGCCACCGCGGCCGGAGTGCTGAACCCGTATTACCTGCCGCACGAGGGTGTCAGCGGGGCGCGGACCCGCTTCGCGGGCCGGGACATGCTGAACTTCAGCAGTTTCGGATATCTGGATCTGGCCGCGGAACCGCGGGTGCAGGCCGCCGCGGCGGCCGCGATCGATACGTACGGCACCTCGGCGGCCGCGGTGCGGCTGGTCGCCGGTGAACTTCCGCTCTACCGTGAGCTCGAATCCGAGCTGGCGCGCATCTACGACACCGACGCGGCGATCGTGACGTCCAGCGGATTCCTCACCAACGCCGCCGCGGTGGCCTTCCTGCTCGGCAAACGCGATCTGGCGGTGTGCGATTCGCTGATCCACAACAGCATCGTCTCCGGCACCGAATGGGCGGGCTGCCGGCGGGTGACGTTCCGGCACAACGATCCCGACTCGCTGGAAGCGATACTGCGGATGTCGCGGCGGTCCTTCGACCGCGCGATGGTCCTGCTCGAGGGTGTTTACAGCATGGACGGCGACATCGTGCGGCTGCCCGAGATCATCGAGGTCGCACGGCGTTACGACTGTTCGGTCATGATCGACGAGGCGCATTCGTTCGGTGTACTCGGCGAGCGCGGCCTCGGCGCACGAGAGCTGTTCGACCTGCCCGGCGACGCCGTGGACGTGTGGATGGGCACGCTGTCGAAGGCGCTCGGCAGCGTCGGCGGGTATCTGGCCGCCAACCGGGAACTGGTGGACGGCTTCAAATACTCCGCCGCCGGTCTGAGCATGTACACCGCCTCACCCGCACCGTCGGCCGCCGCGGCAGCACTGGAAGGGCTGGCCGTCCTGCACGACGAACCGCAGCGGGTCGCCGCGCTGCGTCACAACAGCCGGTATTTCCTCACGCGCGCAAGGGAATTGGGCTTCGACACCGGCAACGGCGCCGGTACCCCCATCACGCCGATCATCACCGGCGCCGACGAACCGGCGGTGCGCGCGTCGATGCAACTGCTCGAGCACGACGTGATGGCGAATGCGATCGGCCATCCGGTCGTCCCCGCCGGCCAGGCGCGCCTGCGATTCTTCGTCAACTGCCGCCACACCGAGGACCAGCTCGACGTGGCACTGAGCACCCTGCGCCGGATATTCGACGGCTTCACCACGGAAGAGGGCCCGAACTCGTGAAACTGCCCGTCTCGACCTCTCTGCTACGCAAAGCGCTGGTGCCGCTGGCATCCCTCGCGCTGATGGGAATTCTGCTGGTGCCCGCGCATTCGGCCATGGTCGCACCGGTATCCGACGATCCGAACGGAGCGGCGGCGCACCGATTCCACTTCACCGAGATGCCGATCGCGCTACCACCGGGGCTGCCCCAGCGCACGATCCGCCATATCGAGCCCCGCTACGAACACGTGGTGGCGTGGATGTCGTCGGTCAACTCGGCGGTGGCCATCAACGACATCGACGGCAACGGCAAGGCCGACGATCTGTGCCTGGTCGACTCGCGGTCCGATTCGGTGATCGTCACCCCGGCGCCCGACAGCGACACCACCCGCTACGCCCCCTTCGTCCTGAATCCGGCCCCGCTGCCGACCGACGACAAGATGGCACCGACCGGATGCATCCCCGGCGACTTCGACCATTCCGGCCGAATGGGCCTGCTGGTGTACTACGGCGGCCGCACGCCGATCGTGTTCCTGCCGCGTGCCGGCGCCGCGAAACTGGACAACAGCGCGTTCAAACCGGTCGAGCTCGTGCCCTCCCCCGCGGCTCCCGACGGGAGTTATCACGGGGCGCGCTGGTTCACCCTCGCCGCATCCGTCGCCGATTTCGACGGCAGCGGCAATCCGAGCGTCTTCATCGGAAACTATTTTCCCGACAGCGATTTCATCGGCCCGGACGGCACCCACAGCCTGACGCTCAACGAGTCGTTCTCCAAGGCGACCAACGCCGGCAGCGACCACCTGCTCACCTTCGAACGCGCCACCGGCGGCGCCGATCCCACCGTGGATTACCGCGAAGTGTTCAACGCCTTCCCGGAGGGCACCACCAACGGCTGGACCATCGCGACCGCCACCCAGGATCTGACCGGCACCGGCCTGCCGTCGCTGTACGTGGCCAACGATATGGGACCCGACCGGCTGTTCGTGAACCGCTCGACCCCCGGTGCGATCAGGTTCACCCTCGCCGAGGGCACGCGCGGGCCCACCGATCCGAAATCCTTCGTGCTGGGCCATGATTCGTTCAAAGGCATGGGCGCGGACTTCGGCGACCTCGACGGTGACGGTATGCCCGACCTGTTCGTCAGCAATATCGCGCAGCGGTGGGGCATCGTCGAGGCGAACCTCGCCTTCATGAACACCGCCCGAAGCCCGAAAGAAGCCGCGGAGAAGCTGAATTCGGGTGTCGCTCCCTTCCGCAACGAATCGGTGCGCAAGGGCCTGGCCTGGGACGGCTGGTCATGGGACACCAAGATCGACGACTTCGACAACAGCGGCCGTCCGCAGATCGTGCAGAGCAACGGCATGTTCAAAGGCAAGACCACGCGCTGGCCGCAGGTGCAGGAGATGGCCACGATGAACGACGATCTGACGAAATATCCCTGGGCCTGGCCGAAGTACACCGCCGACTCGGATCTGGCCGGCAACAACCGGATGGGCTTCTTCGTCCAGGACGCCGACGGCAATTTCACCAACATCTCACCCGCTCTGAACGTCTTCGCGGCGACCCCGACCAGGGGTATCGCGGTGGGCGATTCCACCGGCACCGGACGGCTGAGCTTCGCCGTCGCGCGCCAGTGGGAGGCACCGGTCTACTACCGCAACGATTCTCCCGATCTCGGGCAGTATCTCGGCCTGCGCCTGTTCACCCCACCCACCAACACCGCCTCGAGGGGCACCACGATCGCCGGTCAGCCGATCCTCGGCTCCCCCGCCCTCGGCGCGGAGGTCACCGTCACCACTCCGGACGGGAAACCGCATGTGGCCCAGCTCGACGGCGGCAGCGGCCACGCCGGCAAGCGCGCCACCGAAATCCACCTGGGCCTCGGCGAGATCGACGCCGCGACACCCTTGCCGGTCACGCTGAGCTGGCGCGACAACCACGGCGGATTCCACACCCAGCAACTGCAACTGCGGCCCGGCCGCCACACCCTGGTTCTCGATTCCGACGCGCGGGAGGTCACCCGGTGAGCGCACAGAATACCGATCACAGCGGCGACGCTCCCGATCGTTCGGAGCTGCCCCGGTGGCGAAGGATCATCGGCGTCGACAAGGAGGGGCGGGATCCGCGTTATCTCGCCCTGCGCAACTTCGCGGCCTCGCTGACGTTCTTCAATATCCTCGGCTTCCTCTGGCTCGGTTTCGAGCAGCCGTGGTTGTGGCCGTTCCTGTCCGCGGCGACCGCCTACGTCGTCGAACTGTTACTGGAAACCCTTGCCGCGTGGGCCTATCGGCGGCGGCCGGGATATCTCGGTAACGGGTTACGCGGGCTGATGGTGTTCCTGATGCCGGCGCACATCACCGGCCTGGCCTTCAACTTCCTGATGTACGCGGCGGATCGATTTCTGCCGATCATGTTCGGCATCACCGTCGCCGTCGGCACCAAATGGGTGCTGCGGGCCAAGATCAACGGCAAGATGAAACACTTCATGAACCCGTCGAATTTCGGGATCGTCGTATCGCTTCTGCTCTTTCCGCAGATCGCGATAGTCGGTCCGTACCACTTCGTGGAGAACATCTCGGGAGCGGCCGACGCGCTGATCGTCCTGGGCCTGCTGATGGCCGGAACCATGTTGAACGCCAAGCTCACCAAGAAAACGCCGCTGATCCTCGCCTGGCTGGCGGCATTCGTCCTGCAGGCCGTGCTGCGCGGCCTGTTCGAACCGGATATCTCGATGATCGCCGCGCTGACGCCGATCACCGGTCTGGCATTCGTGCTCTACACCAACTACATGATCACCGACCCCGCGACCTCACCCTTCGGCACCCGCAATCAAATCGCGTTCGGGGCATCGGTCGGCATCATGTACGGGATCCTGATGGTGCTGCACGTGTCGTTCGGACTGTTCTTCGCCCTCGTGATCGTCTGTGCCGCCCGCGGCGTCTACTGGTGGTCGCGCAATATCCGCGAACGGCTCGCCCGCCGCGCCGAATTCGACCGCGATCCGGTTCCGGTGCCGATCCAGGAGCCACTGCCCGCACCCGAACCCACGCCGGTCCCCTCCTGACCGAAAAGCACTTCGCAGCAACAGAATCGAGACCACCATGCCTTCCGTCTTCGGACCGGTCCGCTCCCTCCTGCTCGGCACCGGCTCCCAGGAACCGCCGCTGAACCGACCGGGATTCGCGGCCCCCAGCCCGGCCACCGCCGCCGAACTCGAACGTGTCGCCACCCATCTGGCCTCCAGTATCGATATGGCGGTGCGCAGCAAGAACAACGACGAGGTGATCGCCACGATCGCCGCACTGCCGGAGCAGTATCGAGGTTTCGCGTTCGAGGGCGCCGCGACGGGATTGGCCGCCGTCGACTCGATCACCCCGTTCGGCCGCCGCGCGCACGATTTGATCGCCGGTCCGGCCGCGAAACACGATCTGACCATGTACGTCGGGGTGGGCCTGGCGATGGGCCGGATCCCGAAAGCGTTGTGGCGCAAGACTCTCCCGAAACACGAGAGCTATCGATGGCTGGCCCTGGACGGGTACGGCTTCTACAACGCCTTCTTCCACACCGAGAAATGGGTCGGCCGTCACTACGTCGACAACCGCCTGCCGCGGTGGATGGGTGATCCGGCGCCCCTGCACCGCGCCATCGATCAGGGGATCGGCCGGGCGCTGTGGTTCATCGGCGGCGGCTCGGTCGACGGGGTGGCGAAGATGATCGAGGAATTCGAGAGCACCCGCCACCCCGACCTCTGGGACGGCATCGGCATCGCCACCACGTTCGCCGGCGGGGTCGAGGTCGCCGATCTGGAGGCGATCCTGGCCCGCGTGCCGCAATTCCGGACCCAGCTGGCCGCCGGCGCGGCCATGGTCGCCAAGATCCGGCAGCAGGCCGACAGTGCCACCGCGCATACCCACGTCGCCGTGCGCACCTATACCGGACGCGGCATCGACGAGGCCGCCGCGCTCATCGATCGCGCCTTCGCCGACGTCCCGCAGGACGGCACGGCCGGCGCCTATGTGGCCTGGCGCGACCGGCTGGGCGTCCTCGCCGCGGCACCGGGAGACGACGCGTGAGCGTGGACTGGACCGGCCGTCATGTCATGGTGACCGGCGGCTCGGAAGGGATCGGCGCCGCCGTGGCGACTGCCTTCGCCCGCCGCGGCGCGCGCGTGTCGATCATCGCGCGGCGCGAAGCGGTGCTGGCCGCCACCGCGCGGCGCATCGGCGCCGAATGGGCCGTCGCCGATGTCACCGACCGGGCCGGGCTTGCCGCCGCGATCAAGGATCTCGAAGCGCGGCAGGGCGATTGCGCCGTCCTGGCGTGCTGTGCCGGGCTCACCCTGCCGGGCCGGTTCCTCGATCTGGCCGACGACGAGTTCGATATCCAGATGCAGGCCAATTACCTGGGCTCGGTATACGCCGTGCGTAGCGTCTACCCCGGGATGGTCGAACGCGGTCGCGGCAATATCCTGCTGCTCAGTTCCACCTCGGCATTTCTCGGCATCGTCGGCTACTCGAGTTACGGGCCGACCAAGGCCGGCGTACGACAGCTGGGCCTGTGCCTGCGCTACGAGGCCGAGCCGCACGGGATCTCGGTATCGGTGCTGTATCCGGCCGACACCGATACCCCCGGCCTGCTGCGCGAGAATCTGCGCAAGCCTGCCGAAACCAAGGCCATCACGGGGTCGATCGCGCCGATGCCCGCCGACCGGGTCGCCGAGGTCGCCGTGCGCGGAATGGAACGCGGCCGGGCCCACATCACCGTCGATCCGCTGACCGCGTTCTTCCTGCGCTGGGCCAATATCCCGGAAGACTTCGCGCGACCGTTCTTCCGCCGCAGCATCGCGAAGGCACGCGCGTCGCGGCCATGAGAACCGCCCCACCGGAAGGACATTCGCCGTGGCAGGCACCGTAGACTACGCCACCGGATCGCTGCGCGCGCAGCTGCACCGCATCTTCAGTCCCGGCCCGGGCGAAGACGGCATCGCGCTGTCGGTCCATCTGCGGCTGCATTACGCGCTGTGGCTGACCAGACCGGAGATCGCTCCCATGTCGGTGGGCATCATGGCCGCCGACGTCCTGTTCAGCGCGCGGTCGTGGGACGAGATCCTGACGGTACCGATGCTGGTGGCCTCGCTCATGCTCGCCGCCGCGATCCAGCTGCTGCACGTCGCCAACTGCCTGGCCGACCGCTGGGTGGACGTGGACTACAAATCGAAGTTCTCGCGGATGGTGCGTGATCTCGGGGTGCGGTTCGTGGCCCGCCAGATCTACGCGACCATCGCGTTCATCGGCGTGTCCGCGCTGTATCTGACGTGGGCGACCGGCCATCCGGATCTGCTGCCGCTGATCGTGCTCGGAACCGTATTGCTGCTGCAATATTCGCTGCCACCATGGCATTTCAAGGCCTCGGGGCTCTGGCAGATCCCCTTCACCTATCTGATGACGATGGTCTTCCCCGGCCTGGTCGTGCTGCGGCTCTACGACCGTGGCATCGAAGTCGCGGCACTGGTGGCGATCCTCGGAATGGGCCTGACGCTCACGGGGCTGTTCTCGATCAATACCGCCGAGGACATCCCCGAGGACGCCGAACACGACATCCTGACCTCCGTGCGCGCGCTGGGGCTGCGGACCTCGCTGATCGAGTCGTTCACCCGGGTGCTGGTAGGTGCGCTGATGGTGGCCGGCGGGACCCTGGCCCTGCGCGGTGGGATCTGGAGTCTGGTGCCCTACGGGGCCGGCGTGCTGATCGCGCTCGGTTTCGTGGGCAGCACGCTGGTGCGGGTGTGGTCGGCGGATCTCGATGCCGCGATGCCGGTGCTGCGTGCGCGAGCGAAGTTCTTCACCGCGATGGTGGCGTTGGTGTCGTGGGTCACCGTCGTTCCCGCGGCGGCCGTCTTCGCCGCGCGCTGAACGGTTCCGGTATGCGAACGGCCCGTCCCTTCCGGTGACGGGCCGTTTCGATATCGAAAGTACTACCGCACGGTGACGGTCATCGAGAACCGCTGGCCCGGGTTGGCCTGATCCCACGGCCGCACCGACACCAGGCTCAGGCGGGTGCTGCCGGCGCGGGCGGCGGTGAAGGTCCACACGCTGGTACCGGGCGCACCCGGCATCGAGCTGCCCGGCCGGAACACCGGGTCACCCTCCTGAGCGAGCACCCCGCGGTCGACTTCGCCGATCTGCCAGACGTATCCGGTCGTCGGGTTGTCGGGCAGGGCCACCGCCAGTTCCTGTCCGACGTCGAGGGTCGTGGTTCCGCCGTCGCCGTCGGTACCGACGATGATCGGCTCCGATACCGCCTGCACGGCACCGGGCACAGCGGGAATCGGGTCGGCCCCGGCAACCGCATTCGCCCCACCGGCCGTCAGCGCCAGACCGAACACAACCATCAGCAAAGGTGTACGCACCGCATTCCTTCCATATTCAAACGGGCGTCCACACCCTACAGTCGCGCTCAGTTCAGCAACGCCAAACCGCCATAGGCACCGGAGAATTCGGGATGCTCCCCCACGTCCGCCGGATTGTCGGGCCGCCACAGCGGCAGATGCACCAGTCCGGGTTCCAGCAGCGGCCAGTCGTGGAAGAATCCCGCGATATGGTCCTTGTCGCGCAGCACGATTTCGGTCGAGGTTCGTCCCGAGAGCTTCTGCGCCTCCAGCACTTCGACCGGCTGCCCGTCGGCGGTGGCATGGGTGATCGCGAGATAGCTGCCCGGGGCGACGGCTTGCTGCAGCCGTGCCACACATCCGGCCGGATCTGCCTCGTCCGGGACGAAATGCAGGACGCCCAACAGCAATACGGCGATCGGCCGGTCGAAGTCCAGCACCTCCCGCACCAGCGGATCGTTCAGAATCGTGTCCGGCTCGGCGACATCGGCCTGCACGACCGTCGCATGCGGGTTGCCGTCCAGGATCGCCCGGCTGTGCGCCACCGCCACCGGGTCGATATCGACGTAGACGACACGGGCCTGCGGATTGCGCGCCTGCGCCACCTCGTGCACATTGCCGACGGTCGGAATGCCCGAGCCCAGATCCAGGAATTGCGTGATACCCGCGTCGACCAGATGACGCACGCAGCGGCGCAACAGATCTCGGTTGGCGCGCATGGTTTCGGCGACATTCGGGGTGAACGACTCGATCTGGCGGGCCAGCGTGCGATCGATCTCGAAATTGTGCATCCCGCCGACGAAATAGTCGTACACCCGCGATGCGCTGGGCCGATCCAGGTCGATACCTTCCGGCGCCCAACTAGGTCTGGTCATCGCAACCTCTCTGGAATCCAACCCCGCCGGAAGGCGAAGCCACGCAATCGTATTCGACAGGTGTGCGAAACTCCCGCGGTTCACACGAAGTCCACGCCCCGGCTACCATCATCGACATGGCGTGGGATGGGTCCGAACACGACGGTCCGCACGCCGACCTGGCGCACCGGTGGGCAGCGGCGCTCGGCGGCGGGGTCCGCGATCACGTCGTACCCATGAGCGTTTCCGAGGCCCGCCAGTTGCTGGTCACCCTCGCCCGGGGGTTGATCGACGCCGCCGACTCCGGCGGTACCGCGCGGGTCGCCGAACTGGGCGGCGATCTGGCCCGCGCTCATTTCGTCGGCGACGAGGTCCTCGGCCGCACCATGACGGTGCTGGCCACCTACTTCGCCGAACTCGACATCGCCTCCGGCCGGGCCGCGGAATTGATCGGCGCCTTCGCCGGCGGTTACGTGCGCGCCTTCCGGGCCTGGCTGCTCAGCGAACAGGAAAGTGTGCGCACCGCCGATATCGCGGCGCGCAGTGTGGTGGAGGAACAGTTGCGCGCCAGTGAGGCCCGATTGCGGGCCGTGTTCTCCCAGGCCGGGATCGGCACGGGTCTGTCGGATATGACCGGCCGGATCATCGAGGTCAACAACGCGTTCGCCGCCATGCTCGGCTACGAACCGGAACAGATGTACGAACTCGAGGTCACCGACCTCACCCATCCCGACGATCCGCCGGGCATGTGGGAGCTGTACGCGGGCGTGCTGCGCGGGGACCACGATCACGCGCAGATGGAGAAGGCGTATCGCCATCGCGACGGGCACACCGTGTGGACCAATATCAACGTATCGCTGATCCGTGACGACCACGGCCGACCGCAGTACACGCTGGTGCTGGTCGAAGACATCTCCGAACAGCGCGAGTTGCGCGAGCGCCTGAGCTACCGGGCCCATCACGATCCGCTCACCGGCCTGGCCAACCGGTCCCGGTTCTTCGACGCGCTCACCGAGGCCTTCGCCGATCCGGACGCGCGAGTCGGCCTGTGCTATGTCGACCTGGACCATTTCAAGGCCGTCAACGACACCTTCGGCCACTCCATCGGCGACGAACTGCTCACCCGCGCGGCGGCGCGGCTGTGCGCGTGCGCGGTCGGGGAGAACAATCTCGTGGCCCGGATGGGCGGCGACGAATTCGTCATTCTGGTGCCCCGCACCCGCCGCCGGCGCGAACTGATCGATCTGGCCCGCACGGTGCTCGACGCGTTCACCGTGCCGTTCGACATCGACGGGCACCGGTTGCGGATCGGGGTGAGTATCGGCGTCATCTCCGAACAGGCCGCCGAAACCACCACGGAAGAACTCCTGCAGGCAGCCGATTCCACCATGTACTGGGCCAAGACCGACGGCCGCGGCCGCTACGCGGTCTTCGACCCCAGCCGGCGCCGCCGCGAGCACACCCGCGCCGAACTACTCGCCGATCTTCCGGGCGCGCTGGCCCGCGGCGAATTCTTCCTCGACTACCAGCCGATCGTGGATCTCGGCGACCACCGGCCGGTCGCGGTGGAGGCCCTGGTGCGCTGGCACCACCCGCAGCTGGGAATTCTGAGTCCGGCCCGGTTCATCGACCTGGCCGAGGGCGGCGGCCACATCATCGCGCTCGGCACGGTGGTGCTGGAGCAGGCGTGCCGGGAAGGCCGGCGCTGGTGCGACCGCTTCGGCGACAAGGCGCCGGTGGTGAGTGTGAACGTCTCGGCGGAGGAGGTCGCCGATCCGGCCTGGCTCGAACGGGTGCAGAAGATCGTCGCCGACACCGGAATCCCGCCGGACCGGCTGCAATTGGAGCTCACCGAACGCACCTTCATGCACGCCATCGGCCGGCCGCTGCAGGCGCTGCACACCCTCGCCGAATCCGGAATCCGCATCGCCATCGACGATTTCGGCACCGGGTATTCCAATCTGGCCTATCTGGGCCAGCTTCCGCTGCACGTGGTGAAATTGGCGGGGCCGTTCATCCATCGCATCCGCAATGCGGGCACGGTCGGCCGCAGCGATCTGCTGATCCTGGAGACGATCATCGATCTCAGCCACGATCTGGGCCTGAGCGTGACCGCGGAATGCGTGGAGACCCGGCATCAGGCCGACCGGCTGCTCGGACTGCAGTGCGATACCGCCCAGGGCTGGTACTTCCACCACCCGGTGCATGCCGACGTGATCGCGGATCTGCTCGAACGCGAACTCGAAGCCCCGGGGTCGCCGCCGCTCGAGCTGCCCGGCACACCGCCGAAACCGCACGGCCTCTGACTGTTCCACGCACGCGGGCGGTGCGGTGGCCCGCACCGGCCACCGCACCGCCCGCGTGGTGTCCCGGAATCAGAACGCCGTACCACCGGTGGCCGCGCTGCGGCCGTGCTTCATGAACACCACACCGACGAGCGCGACAGCGGCGGCCACGGCCACGAAGTAGAAGCCGAGCTCATATCCGCGGTCGGCGAACAACAGCGGAATATCTTTGGTGGCCACATGCTTTCCCGCCACCGAGATATCGGCGCGCACCGGATTGGCGTTGAGGAACGCGGTCGCCACCGCGATGCCGATCGCGGCGCCCATCGACTGCATCACCCCGAGCATGCCCGCGCTGATGCCCTGCTGTTCGGCCGGGACGCCCTCCACGATGAGGTTCGGCGTCGAGGCGTAGTACAGACCGAAGGCAAGGCCGTACACGGCGCTGATCAGGGCGATCACACTCCAGCCGTGGTCGAGCATCGCATAGGCCAGCCCGCTGAGCACCATCACCACCAGCGCCGACATCAGCGGCAGCCGCGCACCGGAGCGGCGGATCCAGAACCCGGCGACCAGTCCGGCGATCATGCCGAGCACCGCCTGCGCCAAGGCCACGTGCACCGCGAATCCGAGCAGCGTCAGATTGTCGCCGTAGGTGTAGCCCGGATTCAGGCTCACCTGCACGGCCTGCGCCGGCAGCATCTGCCCGGTCTGGGCGTGGATCTCGGCGAGCGTGCCCTGCACGACACCGGCGGTGACATCCGCGGCGGGCGGCGACTGGGTCATGTACCCCACCGCGTAGCCCTGGTATCCGATCGTGAACGACGCCAGCAGCGAGACGAACAACACCACGCTCACTCGCGGGTGGAACAGCAGCTTCATATCCATGATCGGTTGCCGCACACGCATTTCCACGATCGGGAAGGCGGCGAGCAGCACGAGTCCGACGACCAGCCAGGCGAGAGTCGACGGCTTCGCCCAGCCCCAATCCTGCCCCTTGTCGAGGTAGATCAGCGTCAGCACCGCACCCGTGGCCAGCAGCACCGCGCCGATCACATCCAGTCGCTGCGGCGTGCGCAGCCGCGACTCCGGCACGATCAGCGCGACCAGCGGCAGCATGATCAGGGTGAAGACGAACAGGAACCAGAAGATCGCCCGCCAGCTGTGGTGGTCAACGATGTAGCCGCCGATCAGCGGTCCGGCCACGGCCGAAACACCCAGGCCGGTGGAGGCCACACCCAGCCCGATCGGCACGTACTTGCGGGGCATGAGGTCGCGGATCAGGCCGTAGGAGATCACCGCGGTCGCGATCGCGGTGGCCTGCAGACCTCGCCCGACCAGGAAGATCATCCAGTTGCTGGTGATCGCGCACAGCGCGCAGCCGATCAGAAACAGCACCCCGCAGAGCAGGAACATCCGCTTCTTGCCCCAGATATCGCTCATCTTGCCGATCAGCGGCGAGGCCGCGGCGCCGATGACGCCGAAGATGATGATCGCCCAGTTGATATTCGCGCCCTGGTCGGGAAAGGTCGGCGCGATCTGGCGCAATGCCGCCGACACCATGACGAATTGCATCGGGGCGACCTCGGTGAACAGCACAATCACCGCCAGCACGGTGAAAATGCGCAGTTTGGACGCGCCGTCGAGGCGGCCGGTGGTATCGACCGGCTCCGACGGTGTCGTCGCTTCGAGGGAGGTGGACATATGCCCTCCGGAGTGACAGGTGAACAAGATGGCGTGAACCGTGTCACATTCCAGGTGGTCCGAATATCACCGAACCCGCTCAGTGGGACCGAACTCGCGCATCTCCATGTCGCGCGACACCGCGACAGGGCACAATGCTCTGATGCTCGATGTGTACTACGGCGTGTTCCTTCTCCTGGTCGAGGGAGAGCGGCTGAGCCAAATCTTCGGAGTTTCGCTCGTCTCCGGAAATCCCTGAGTCCGAGAGCGATTCACTCCCCTCCGGCCGACCTGGCCGACTCACCAAATAGCCGGTAGCCAGCCTAAACAACACGGAGTGGGCGATCGAGGTGCGCTAGGTGGTCGCGAGCAGATCGTCCAGCAACGATCGGGTGTGGACGAGTCGGTCGATATCACCGGTGATGCGGCGACGCTCCACTTCCAGTCGTTCGCGGCAGCCGTCCAACAGCAGGGAATCACCCGACAGGCAGGACAGGATCTCACCGATGAGGTCCATATGCAGCCCGGCCGCGAGCAGGGTGCGGATATGCGCCACCGTGCGGACGTCGGAGTCGCCGAAGACGCGATATCCGGCGGCGGTTCGCTCCGGCTTCAGCACACCTCGTTCCTCGTAGTACCGCAGTGCGCGCACACTCACCCCGGTGCGCTCGGCCAACTCTCCGATCTTCACCTGGCGCTCCGTTCGCTGTTCGGGCTTGACTCTCACGTGGACGTGAGAGTTTAGCGTCCCAGCATGCTCCGACTCCTCATCCTCATATTCTGCGTATTCAGCGTCACCACCGGCGAATTCGTCGTCGCCGGAATCCTGCCCGAGGTCGCCGGCGACCTCGGGGTCAGCGTCGGCGCCGCCGGTCTGCTGGTCACCGCGTACGCCGCCGGCATGATCATCGGCGGGCCGCTGCTCACCGCCGTGACGGCCGGACTCGATCGGAAACGCCTGATGGTGGCCCTGCTGGCCGTCGCCGGCGTCGGCAATGCCGTCTCCGCCCTCGCGCCCGACTTCCGGCTGCTGTTGGCGGCCCGGTTGCTCACCGCACTGGTGACCTCGACGTTCTTCGCCCAGGCCGTCGTGATCGCGGTACGGTCCGCGGCCCCGGAGCGGGCCGGAACCATGGTGGCCCGCTTGGCATTCGGCATGAACCTGGCGATGATCCTCGGAGCTCCGATCGGCACCCGGATCGGCAGTCAGTGGGGTTGGCGGGCGACCTTCGCCACGATCGCGGTCGCCTGCCTGATCGGCCTCGTCTCGGTCGCCCGGGCGTTCCCCTCCGCGGCCGGCGCGGAGCGGACCTCGGCCGTCGCGGAGTTGCGGGTCCTGCGGCGGGGGCCGGTGCTGGTGGCGCTGGCGATCACCGCGGTCGGCAACGTCGGCGCGCTGATGGTGTTCAGCTACCTCGCCCCGCTGCTCACGAACCTGGGTGGGCATCCCGCCGGCCGCCTGCCACTACTGCTGCTCGCCTACGGCGTCGGCGCGACGATCGGCAATCTCGTCGGCGGCACGCTCTACGACCGCAACCCACGGTTCGCTCAACCCGCGCTGCTCGGGCTGCTGGCCGCGACCTTCGTGGGCGCGTGGTTCGTCGCGACCGTCACCGCGCTCACCGTGGTCGCGGTCGTCGCGATCGGTCTGCTCGGCTTCGCCGTCATCCCCGGAATGCAGGCGCGCGTGATGACAACCGCCGCCGCGGCACCCACCCTGGCGATCGCCGTCAACGCCTCCGGCTACCAACTCGCCGCGGCCGCCGCGGGACTCGTCGGCGGACTGATCGCCGACTCGCCCGCAGGCCCCCGCCCCCTCTATCTCGTCGCCGCCGGCCTCACCGTCTGCGGCTTGCTCATGACCGCCACGACCACTCGTGCGTCCCAGCCCGAGGACGTCGCCGTCATGGTGGATTGACCCGCCCACCGGCAGACACGCGCCCCGCCGGTGACGGACCGGCGGGCCGTGCGATCAGCGCATCCAGCGACCAGCGGCCGGGCCCCACCCATAGCAGGAAGATCAATCCGAGCAGCATCGCGAAATCGGTGCGCGCGTCGTGAGCCATTCCCCAGAAACCCTGCACTCCACCGAATCCGCCCGGGCGCAGCTCACGCACTTTGGTCAGCGCGATCGCCAGCACGATGTCGATGAGCAGCGGCACCGCGGCCAGTCGGGTCAGCAGACCGAGCACGACCAAGGCGCCGCACACGATTTCGACGACGCCGTCGAGGTCGGCGAAGAACGTCGGCGCCGGTATCCCGATCTTGTCGAATCGACCCGGTCCCAGCGCGTGCGGGTAGACGAACTTCTGAATCCCCTCACTGAGGAACACCAGTCCCACCGCCAACCGGATACAGATCACCGCCGGCGGACCCTCGGGGCCCAGTATCTTCGACCACGACCACTGCTGCGCTTCCGCCATGAGACTTCGCCTCCCGACATCGCTACCTGGTTCCGCATCCGACCCTACGGCGAGCGCACCGCCGCGGACTGCGGATACGGCTCTGCCACTGCGCGCGATTCCGGGAGGTCTCGCCGACGAAGACGACCCGGCGGCGTGCCTTGTGAGCGACACGCCGCCGGGTGGCGGTCCGCGGACCGCCGACGATCCGCACAGCGGAAAGCGTCGGCGAATCAGTATCAGCCGATGTTGGCCGACAAGTCCGGAGCCATCCGATACACCTCGTCACGCCAGTTGTTCCAGGCGTGGATGCCCGCGGCCGGGAAGTCGTAGGCGATGTTCTGCGCGCCCAGTGACGCCATCCGCACCTGGAATGCGCGGGTGTTCACCAGTGCGAGGGCCTCGAGTCCCATGCCGTTGACGGTGCCCATATTCGGTCCGTCGGTGGCGGTGGGGATGCCGCTGCCGGCCGAGATCCACAGCCGCGTGTTGTTCTGAATCAACCTGGGTGCGAACACGAACGGGTCCATCCGCAGCCACTGCGGGCCCCACGGCGGAGCCATCGCATCGACGTTGTAACCGCCGGCATCGAGCATCGCGACGCGGATCGCCTCGCGCATACCCGGCGCCGAGATGTTGAGGTAACCGGAGAACGAGCCGGCGAAGCTGAACTGATCGGGATGGTAGGCGGCCAGGGTCAGCGCGGCGCTACCGCCCATCGACAGGCCGAAGACGCCGTTGCGGTCGGCCCGGAATCCCAGGCGGTCGCGCAGCGCGCCGCGCAGGTTCTGCGTCAGAAAGGTCTCCCACTTGTAGGTGTAGGACTTACCCGGCCCAGCCGAAAACGCCTGCAGCGCACCGGATCCCGATGTCGAACCGGACGAGGAGCCAGAGCCCGGCGCGACGCCGAGGAAGCTCGACGGGGCGTTCCAGTCCGCGTAGAAGCTGGACTGTCCGCCGACCGGCATCACCACGTTGATATTCCACGAGGTCAGCAGGTGCGCGATATCGGTTTCGA
>NZ_LZML01000116.1:0-37909 GCF_001665695.1 Nocardia sp. 852002-51101_SCH5132738
GAATCGAGACCAACCCGCGTTGGAATGCGGACGAGGTCTTGCTGGCGGTAGAGATTCTCTCCCCCGGGTCTCCCGCCCCGCCCGGATAGCACATAACGGACAGACACGTTTCGGCCAACCGGCCGAGACGGTGGTCCCCGCCGATCGCCCGACTTCGCCAGCCGCAGCCAGGCCCTTCGCCGCCGGGGACCGGCTATTCGGACCGTGATCCGGTCAGCGCGGTCAGATCGATTGTGACGGGAGTGCCGGACAAGTCGATCCGAACCGTCGATTGATTGTCGGCAATCAATTCGTAGTAGTCGCCGACCAACCGATATCCGGTCAATGTTGTCGGGGCGTCGAGGTCGACGAGCCAATAGTGCTCGATTCCGGCCTCGGCGTATTCGGCGAACTTGGCGACCCGGTCGGTGCGCCGCGACCCGGGGGAGAGAATCTCTACCGCCAGCAAGACCTCGTCCGCATTCCAACGCGGGTTGGTCTCGATTCCAGCGTCGGGGACGACGATGAGATCGGGAACTCGGACAGTCGGGGGAGCTACCGGGTCGATGACAACCTCGGTCTCGGTCAGGACACCGAGCGTCGGCGGCAGTTGTGGCTCCAGTTGGGCCGCAAGGCGCCACATCGCTCGTTGGTGCTTCGACACCGGCCTCGGTGACACGATGAGTACCCCCTCCACGAGCTCGTAGCTACGGCTGTTGTCCTCCGGCAGCGCCTCCCAGTCCGCCATCGTCAGTAGACGATCGGGCCAATGCATAACCACGTGCTCACCTCCTCTCGTATGCCCTGGTCCACTCAGTGTTCCACAGGTGACCGACAACCCCAGGCAGTCCAGCGGCGAGCCGCTGTCGACGCGCTATCCGCGCGGGCGCGCGCTATCCCCGCAGGCGCAGCACGGCCATGACCCGGCGGTGGTGGGTGTCCGACGGGGGCAGATCCAACTTCAGGAAGATGTTGCCGATGTGTTTTTCCACCGCGCGTTCGGTCACGGTGAGGGTGGTGGCGATGGAGGCGTTGGTGAGGCCCTGGGCCATCAGCTCCAGGACTTCGCGTTCGCGCGGGGTGAGGCGGGCGAGCGAATCCTGTTGCCGGGCAGCGCCGAACAGCTGGCTCACCACCTCGGGGTCGAGAGCCGTACCGCCGGTGGCGACGCGCTGCAGGGCGCCGACGAATTCGCGGACGTCTGCTACCCGGTCCTTGAGCAGGTAGCCGACACCGCCCGCACCGCCGGCGAGAAGTTCGGTGGCATAACGGGTTTCGACCCATTGGGAGAATACGAGCACTCCGGTGGCGGGAAATTTCCGGCGCAGTTCGATGGCGGCGAGCAGACCTTCGTCGGTGAACGAGGGCGGCATCCGCACGTCGACTACGGCGACGTCGGGACGGGTTTCGGCCACGATCTCGCTCAGCCGGATCCCGTCGCCGACCATGGCCACGATCTCGTGACCGCGGTCGGTGAGCAGGCCGGCCAGACCGTCCCGCAGGATCGCGCTGTCCTCGGCGATCACGATCCGCAGGGCGTCGGCGGTGCGGCCGGCCTCGGCCGTACTCATTGCGGGCCCGCGATCGGCAGGGTGACGGTGATATTGGTGGGCCCCCCGACCGGGCTGTCGACGGTCAGGTTGCCGTCGACGGAACGCGCCCGTGCGGCGAGACCGGCCAGACCACCGCCGACCAGCCGCTCGGTCGGCGCATCGGCCCCGGCCTCGGATTCACCACCCATCGGACCGGGCTGTCGCACCCCACCGTGACCGTTGTCGCGCACGCTCACCATCATCGTCGCGGCGCCCGCCGGCGCGACCGACACCCACGCCGCGGTCGCCCCCGAATGCTTCACCACGTTGGTGAGCAGTTCCGCGACCGAGAAATACGCGATCGCCTCGATCGCCGGACTGGGCCGCTGCGGCAGGTGGACGCGCAGTTCGACCGGTATCGCACAGCGCGCGGTCAGCGTCTCCAGCGCCGGTTCCAGTCCCAGTTCGAGTGCAGGGGGATGGATGCCGCGCACCAGTTCCCGCAGCTCGGCGATGGCGTCCTTCGAGCTCGCCCGGGCATCGGCGATCAGCGCGGCCGGGTCGGCGCCCGCGGCGAGTCGCTCCTCGGCACGCCCCAGCGTCATCGCGATACTCACCAGCCGTGCCTGGGTGCCGTCGTGCAGATCGCGTTCCAGCCGCCGCAGCGTCGCCGCGGAATCCTCGACCGCGACGCGCCGGCTCTCCTGCAGTTCGACCATCCGCCGATCGCCCGCGGTGGGTGTCAGCAGCACCAGCATCAGCCCGCGATGCGCCCAGCACACCGCGCGCACGAGCCACGGCAGCAGGAAGCAGCCGATGACGCCCAGTGCCGCCAGACCGAGTACGCGCGGCCAAGTGTCGATGTAGTAGTCACCGAATTGCGCCATCGAATGATGTTCGCGCCCTTGCGGATCCACGTTGACGGGGTGGAAAACCGCCCACGGGACGGGGGAGATCGCGGTGAAGACGGTCACCGCGATCACGGTCAGCACCACGTATCCGACGAACACCCCGAGGACCGCCTCGGCGACCAGGAAGGCCAGTGCCCGCCATGCGGTGCGATCGGTGAAGACGCTGCGGAACCAGCCCACCAGTCCCGGCCGGGCGGCGAAATTCGGCGGCGCCGGCAGATCGGCAGACAGTAGCGCGGCACCCACGGCCCGGTAGACCCGTCCCCAGATCCGGCCGCCCAACAGCACCCCGGCCAGCAGCGGAGCGCCGATGATCAGGATCGAACTGTAGAGCCCGACGCCGTAGCCGACGAACAGATAGGCCAGCACCAGACAGCCCAGAATCGCGGCGACGACCAGGTAGGTCAGCTCTTTCCAGGTGCGTGCCTGGAACGGGGCGCGCAGGATCGCCCGCAGCACCGACCCGGCGGTCGGGCGCGAGTCCGGACGGTCGAGTACGAGCGTCGGTTCGGCGAGTGTTTCGGTCATAGCTTCCATGCTGGTCGGAGCCGATCCGCGCAGCGAGGGAGCAGACCGGCGAATCGACGGTGTGGACAGCACCACCATCGGATCCGACGGTACCGGGCGCGGCTACGATGACCGGCGTGAATCACCCGCTCCAGCCGCTGCCCGACCCATCGGACGGCGATGTGCCGGGCCCGACCGAATGGGGCGAGCATCCGCACGGCGTGGGCCCGTGGCGCGACGAATTCGGTACCGAACCGCCGGACGATCCGCGTCTGGACCCGGAACTGCTCGCGCACGGCGACCGGCGCAACGTGGTCGACGCCTACCGGTACTGGTCGCGCGCGGCGATCGTCGCCGATATCGATAGCCGTCGCCATCCGTTCCACATCGCGATCGAGAATTTCGGGCACGACGCCAATATCGGCACGGTGGTTCGCACCGCGAATGCCTTCGCCGCGGCGGCGGTCCATATCGTCGGACGACGGCGCTGGAATCGGCGCGGCGCCATGGTGACCGACCGGTATCAGCACATCGTGCACCACAGCGATATCGCCGAACTGCTGGAGTTCGCCGAGCGCGAGAATCTCACCGTGGTGGCCGTCGACAACGTGCCGGGTTCGGTGCCGCTGGAAACCGCTGCGCTGCCGCGTGATTGCCTGCTTCTGTTCGGTCAGGAGGGTCCGGGCGTCACCGAGGCCGCCAAACGGGCCGCGGTCATGACGGTATCGATCGCGCAGTTCGGCTCGACCCGCAGTGTCAACGCGGGTGTCGCCGCCGGAATCGCCATGCACGCGTGGATAACTCAGCACGCGGACCTCGAACGTTCTTGGTGATCATCGGGAATCACGCAGTGCCGCGGCCGTCGCGGATTCGCGGCAGCGCAGCAGTTCTTCCGGAGTGCCCTGGAAGATGATCCGGCCGCCGTGCCGGCCGGGGCCCGGCCCGAGGTCGATAATCCGGTCGGCCGCGCGGACGACGTCGAGATTGTGTTCGATGACGACCACGGTATTGCCCCGGTCGATCAGATGGTCGAACAGCTGGATCAGCGTATCGATATCGCGCAGGTGCAGCCCCGTCGTCGGCTCGTCGAGGACATAGAGGGTGTGCCGGTCGCCGCGCGCGAGTTCCCTGGCGATCTTCAGCCGCTGACATTCCCCGCCGGACAGCGTGGTCAGCGACTGTCCGAGCCGCAGATATCCGAGTCCGACCTCGTCGAGATGCCGCAGACCCCGCGCGACCGCGGGCAGTCGCCGCATCGCCTCGGCGATGGTCAGATCGTCGATATCGGCGATGGTCAGGCCGTCGACGGTGTAACCGAGCACCCGATCGGTGAACCGGCGTCCGCCGCACGCCGAGCACACCGTTTCCTGACCGTCCATGAACGCCAGGTCGGTGTAGATCACACCGGCGCCCTCGCACACCGGGCAGGCTCCCTCGGAATTCGCGCTGAACAGGGCGGCACTCACCCCGTTGCGCTTCGCGAACATGGTGCGCACCGCGCCGGCGATCCCGGCGTAGGTGAGCGGCGTCGACCGCCGGTTGGTGCCGACCGGACGCTGATCGACCACGGTGGCCGGATGCCGCTGCACCAGTTCCGCGGCCAGACTGGATTTACCCGAACCCGCGACGCCGGTGAGCACGGTCAGCACACCGGTCGCGATGTCGACCGAGATGTCGCGCAGATTGTTGCGAGTCGCGTTGTCGATCCGCAGTTTTCCGGTCGGCACCCGCGGGGTGCGGCCGGTCCGCCGGATCCGCAACGCCTGCCCGGTAGGTGTGTCCACGGTCGCCAACCGCTCGAAGTCGCCCGTGAACACGATCCGCCCGCCCTCGGCCCCGGCCCCCGGACCGACCTCGACGATATGGTCGGCCACCCGCATCACATCCGGATCGTGTTCGACCACCAGAACGCTGTTGCCCTTGTCCCGCAACGATTTCAGCAGTTCGGTCATCGGCCGCACATCGTGCGGATGCAATCCGACGGTGGGTTCGTCGAAGACGTAGAGCATTTCGGTCAGACTGCTGCCGAGATGGCGAACGGTCTTGATGCGCTGCGATTCTCCGCCGGACAGTGTCGTCGTCGGACGTGACAGCGACAGGTAACCGAGGCCGATGTGCGCGAGGGCGCGGAGCCGCTCGTGCAGCGCGGACACCACCGAAACCATTTCGGGGTCGCGCACCTCGGTGATCAGCTCGGCGAGTTCGCCGATCTCCATCCGGCTCATCTCGACGATGGTGTGGTCGAGTACCCGCGCCGAGCGGGCCGCCGGATTCAACCGTTGCCCGTCGCATTCCGGACACGGTCCCGAGTGGGTGAACCGTTGCAGCACAGCCTGTTTGCGTTCGGACAGGTTGTCGGAGGTGTGCAGATACACCCGCTCGAACAGCTCGATCACGCCTTCGTAATCCTTCGGCGGACTCGGCCGCAGGGCCGCGGCGGCGGGCCCGCCGTGCAGCAGTGCGTCCCGTTCGGCGGGCGACCATTCCCGCAGCGGCACGGTCGCATCGAAGGCTCCGAGTTCGGCGTAGCGGCGGTACCAGTACTGACCGGCGGCGAAGCCCGGCAATCGGATCGCGCCCTGCTCCAGCGAGAGATCCGGGTCGAGCACCTGCTCCAGATCGGGAACCAGCGTTTCGCCGAGACCGGAACAGGCCGGGCACATTCCGGCCGGATCGTTGAACGAGAAGTGATTGGATTCCCCGACGTACGGCTGCCCGATACGCGAGAACAACAGCCGCAGATAGGTGTACGCATCGGTGATGGTGCCGACCGTCGAACGGGCGTTGCCGCCGAGCCGCTTCTGATCGATCACCACCACCGGCGAGAGGCCGTCGATCAGGTCCACCTCCGGACGCGTCCACCGCGGCAGCCGATTGCGCACGAACGGCGGGTAGGTCTCGTTGACCTGATATCCCGCCTCGGCCGCGATGGTGTCGAAAACCAGCGACGATTTGCCCGAACCGGACACCCCGGCGAACACCACCAGCCGGCCCCGCGGCACATCGATATCCACACTTTTCAGGTTGTTGGTACGCGCTGCGCGAATGCGGATCGAAGTCATATCTCGACGCTAGGGACAGATGTGGCCGGCTTCTGACCGCAATTGCCGGAGGATGGAGTCATGAGCGCCACTCGCCGCCTGCTCGATCTGCTCGCTTATCTGCAGACCGGCCGCCGCTACACCGGCGCCGAACTGGCCGCCCGCCTCGAGACCAGCCCGCGCACCGTGCGCCGCGATGTCGAGCGGCTGCGCGAATACGGCTATCCGGTCGCCACCCAGCCCGGCCCGGGCGGCTTCTACCAACTCACTGCCGGCCGCATCCTCCCGCCGCTGGTCTTCGACGACGATGAGGCGATCGCCACCGTCGTCGCCCTCGGCATGCTCGCGGCGACGTCGGAACCGCACAGCCAGGGGGAGCGCCAGGGCTCGTCGGATATCGGCGCCGCTGCCCTGCGCGCCTTCGGCAAGATCGACCAGTTGCTGCCGAAGCGGTTGCGGGGCCGGGCGAACGCGGTGCGGGCGACGGTGGAGACGGCGGCGGTCGTGGCGCCCGCGGTCGACGCGGCGGTGCTGGCGCTGGTGGCCAGGGCCGCGGCCGGACACGAACACCTCGTCTTCGACTACCGCACCCGCACCGGCGGGCTCGCCCGGCGCCGGGTCGAACCGTATCGGCAGGTGTATCAGCATCTGCGCTGGTATCTGCTCGCCTGGGACCGCGATCGTGGCGATTGGCGCACCTTCCGCCTGGATCGGATCGCCGATATCGCCGCTACCGGAACCTTTTTCGAGCCGCGCCCGCTACCGGCCGAGACGGCCGCGGGCTACCTCCGGCGCGAACTCACCGCGGGGCGGCATCGCGCGGTCGTCACCGTGGAGGCTGCGGCCACGGCGGTCGCCGACATCCTGAAATTCCAGGACTGCGATATCGAGTCGCGCGGACCGCAGCGCTGCCGGATCACCACATGGGTGGATTCGTTCGAATGGCTGGTGCTCAATCTCGCCTTCCTCGACGCCGATTTCGTGATCGAGGAGCCGCCCGCGTTCCGCGACCGCTGTCGCGCTCTCGCAGCACGTATGGAACGCGCGTCCGTCGCCGTGGAACCGGGCTGACACGCCGCGCGTACCGGGCCGACTCGACCCGTCGCGGACACGAGTCGATCGCGTAACAAATCGGGCGCGAAATCGGGGCTCGGACTGGCACGATGTACCCATGAATTCGCGGAGCGACGACGTGCAACCGCGTCCGCATCTGCGGCGGGGGCGCGCACGAGTCGATTCCGCTGCCGAGCCGGGCGCCGATATCTGGGCACAGCGAGCCGATGCGGCCGAATCGGCCATCGTGTCCCGGCATCTGCGGCGGCTGTGGCTGCTGCCGGGGGCCGAGCTGGGCGTGGTGGGCTGGCCCGCGACCACCGCGGAACGATTGTTCTTCAGCTGGAACTACTGGTGGCAGGCTCATCTCGTCGACTGCGCGATCGATGCCGCCGACCGGGAGGCCACCCCGGCCCGCACCGGACGTATCGCCGCCATCGCGCATGCCCACCGGCTGCGCAACATCACCGGCTGGACCAACAACTACTACGACGATATGGCTTGGCTCGCACTCGCTTTGGAGCGGGCCGAACGCACCCGGGGCATCACCGAGGTGCGCGGCGGGCTGATCGCGCTCGAGCAGCAACTCATGGCGGGATGGCAGCCGGAGATCGGCGCGGTGCCGTGGCGTAAGGGCTCCGACTACTTCAACGCTCCCGCCAACGGCCCGGTCGCCATCGCACTCGCACGCCTGGGGCATCACGAGCGCGCCGCGCAGATCGCCGACTGGATCGATGCCACCCTGCGCGATCCGGAAACGGGACTGATCCTCGACGGCATCCACCTGCCCTCGGGCCGGATCGAACGGCCGACGTTCAGCTACTGCCAGGGCGTGGTCCTCGGGCTGGAAACCGAACTGGCGGTCCGGAGCGGAGACGTTCGTCACCTCGAGCGCGTGCAGCGATTGCTCCGCGCGGTCGAGGACCGGATGACGGAACGGAATGTCGTCACCGGCGGGGGCGGCGGGGACGGTGGTCTGTTCAACGGGATCCTGGCCCGCTATCTCGCGCTGGTGGCGATCATGCTGCCGGGAGACGAGGTTGCGCACCGCTCGGCCCGTCGCTCGGCCGCCGCGATCGTGAAGGCCTCGGCCCGCGCCGCCTGGGACCATCGGCTCGAGGTCGAGGGCGATCCGCTGTTCGGCCACGACTGGAACGAACCGGCTCGGCTGCCGGGCGGCACCGCCGGGTCCGCACGGCCTACCCCGGGTGGTTCGGTCACCTCGTCGCGGACACCGGAACGAGATCTGTCGGTGCAGCTGTCGGGCTGGATGTTGATGGAGGCCGCACACGTGGTGACGGCCGCCGGACTCTAGCGGGCGCCGGCGGCCCCAGGGCAGATCACTGCCGGGGATCGGTCCACACGATGCGCGCGGGCGCCGCGGTGGCCGCGCGCTCGGGGCGGACGGTGCGCAGCGGCACGGTGTCCGGATAGTCGGCGGTCCGGATCTCGAGAGGCAGCGTGTCGAGGGCGTCCGAATCGAAAGCCGCCCGGTCGAAGCCCTGGGCGTCGAAGATCTGGCCGTCGAAGGTCTGGCCGTCGGATTCGAGTTCGACATCGAAGTCCTCGGCCGGACGCGACATCTCCGCGCGGTACTGCCGCAGGCCGATGATCGTGCCGATGATCAGCACCACGACCAGCGAGCCGCTCACGGTCGGCATCAGCCAGGACACCTTGTTCAGATAGCCGCCGGTGTAGTAGCCGAGCAGCAGCAGAATCGGCGCCCAGATCACCGCGCCGATCGAACTGGCCACGGTGTAGCGGCGGTGGTCCATCCCGGCTGCCCCGGCGACCAGCGGGCACAGCGTGCGCACCCACGGAATCCAGCGGGCGATGAGAACCGCCACGAACCCGTGCCGGTGCAGCAGATCCGATACCCGGGCCAGATTCTCGGCGTTGACGTATTTGCCGTTCTTACGGGCGATCAGGCGATGGCCGGTGCGCGTGCCGATCACGTACCCCACCTGGTTACCTGCGATAGCGGCGAGCATGGTCGCCACCACCAGCGCCCACACCTGCGTATGCCCGGTCTCGTGTGAGGCGAAGATGATGCCGGCGGTCAGCAGCATCGAATCGCCGGGCAGGAACAGGCCGATGATCACCGCGCACTCGAGGAAGACGAAGACCAGGACGACGGTCCAGACGAGTGCCGGCCCGGCGGACTGCAGCGGATCGAATCCGCCCAGTGCAAGGGGTAACGGCGTAGCAGGCAATGGTGTCAGTGCGTGGGTTCGTTCGTCGGTACGGACATCGTGGGCTCCTCGATCTCGAGCACCGGCTCGTGGTTACGCAGCTTCTTCGCCACGGAGATGATGGCGGGCAGGATCGAGACGAACACGATCAGCAGGAAGATGGCCTCGACGTGATCGCGAATGAACCCGACGTTCCCCAGGAAGTACCCGAGGACCGTGATGCCGCCGGCCCACAGAATGCCACCGATGATGTCGAACGTGAGGAATTTGCGGTAATCCATCTTCGACACGCCCGCGAGTACCGGCATGAAGGTCCGCACGA
The DNA here is from genome assembly GCF_001665695.1 of Nocardia sp. 852002-51101_SCH5132738. Lineage (NCBI taxonomy): Bacteria > Bacillati > Actinomycetota > Actinomycetes > Mycobacteriales > Nocardiaceae > Nocardia > Nocardia sp. 852002-51101_SCH5132738. The sequence goes on from NZ_LZML01000116.1 coordinate 9,538, forward strand.
TCGGCACGAAGCGCGCCAGGATGATCGTCTTCGGACCGTACTTCTCGAAGAAGGCGTGCGTCTCGGTGATGTAGCGCTGTTTGAAGAAGCGCCCATCCTCCTTGTGGAACAGCGCCGGCCCGATGGCCCGGCCGATCCAGTAGGCGCACTGATCGCCCGCGATCGCGGTCACCGCCACCGCCGGAACGAGCACCCAGATCGACACCGGCGGATGTTCGAGCGCCGCGAGCAGGCCGCCGGTGAACAGCAGCGAATCGCCCGGCAGGATCGGGAACAGCAGCCCTGTCTCGATGAAGACGATGACCAGGATGGCCGGCAGCACCGCATTCGACATCCAGGTATCCGTCAGCAGATACATGGGGTCGAGCAGCTTGTGGACGGAGAATCCGTCGGCGAGAGTGTTCGTGATGGCCAGCGTGGTCACGGGCCCCACAGTACCGGTCACCGTGCGATCTCACCGAACCTCACGGGAACCTCTCAGGCGTTGGCGAATTTCGGTCAACCGAGTTTCGGACCGCTCCCGGCGGTCGACGTGGGTGCGCGCCCGGCCCGGCAAGTCCGCCGCAAGCACTCCCGATCCCGGGCCGCCTTTCGCGACAACGGGCCATGAACTTAGGGTATGGGCTGACAGAATTGTTGTTCGCAGCACACATACGGAGGTCACTCAGTGCCCATCGCGACTCCGGAGGTCTACGCCGAGATGCTCGGTCGGGCCAAAGAGAACTCCTTCGCCTTCCCCGCGATCAACTGCACCTCCTCGGAGACCATCAACGCGGCCATCCGCGGGTTCGCCGAGGCCGGCAGTGACGGCATCATCCAGTTCTCCACCGGCGGCGCCGAATTCGGTTCCGGCCAGGGTGTGAAGGACATGGTCACCGGTGCGGTCGCGCTGGCGGAGTTCGCTCATGTGGTGGCAGCCAAGTACGACGTGACGATCGCGCTGCACACCGACCACTGCCCCAAGGACAAGCTGGACGGCTTCGTCCGTCCGCTGCTGGCCATCTCGCAGGAGCGGGTCAAGGCCGGGCAGAACCCGCTGTTCCAGTCCCACATGTGGGACGGCTCGGCCATCCCGATCGACGAGAACCTCGAGATCGCCAAGGAACTGCTGAAGCAGGCCGCCGCGGCGAACATCATTCTCGAGGTCGAGATCGGTGTCGTCGGCGGTGAAGAGGACGGTGTCGAGGCCGAGATCAACGAGAAGCTCTACACCTCGTCCGAGGACTTCGCCAAGACCATCGACGCCCTGGGCGCCGGTGAGAACGGCAAGTATCTGCTCGCCGCCACCTTCGGCAACGTGCACGGCGTCTACAAGCCGGGCAACGTGGTGCTCAAGCCCGAGGTGCTGGCCGAGGGCCAGCGCGTGGCCGCGGCCAAGCTCGGCCTGGGCGACGGCGCGAAGCCGTTCGACTTCGTCTTCCACGGCGGCTCGGGCTCGCTGAAGTCGGAGATCGACGACTCGCTGAAGTACGGCGTGGTGAAGATGAACGTCGACACCGACACCCAGTACGCCTTCACCCGTCCGATCGCGGCGCACATGTTCACCAACTACGACGGTGTGCTGAAGATCGACGGCGAGGTCGGCAACAAGAAGACCTACGACCCGCGCAGCTACCTCAAGAAGGCCGAGACCTCGATGGCCGAGCGGGTCATCGAGGCCTGCAACGACCTGCGGTCGGCCGGCAAGTCGGTCAGCGCGAAGTAGTAGTTCCCGCAGCGGAACGGATCGAGGGTGCGTCGTCCGATGGGCGGCGCACCCTCGGCGTTCGCGGCCGCCACCGTGACGGCGGGTTGTCCCAGCCGGAAGGGCACGAGATGATCTTCTCCGTGAGCAGATGGACACTGTGCCGAGAATCCGGACGACACGAGGCGCTGGACCGGTGAGCAATCCGACCGGCCCCCAATCCATTCCGCCCACCGGGCTCGACGTCCGCGTGCTCGGGCCCGTGCAACTCTCGGTCGGCGGAACGGCCGTACCCGTGGGCGGACCCAAGCCGCGAGCGCTGCTGGCCGCGCTGGCGGTGAACCGGCGGCGTGCCGTCTCGTCACAGGCGCTGGCCGATATCGTCTGGAACGAGGAGCCGCCGGATTCCTATCAGGCGAGTCTGCAGGTATTCGTCTCCAATATTCGTAAGGCGCTGCGTAATTCGGGAGTCGACCCGGCAACGGTGCTGCGCACCGAATCCTCCGGCTACCGGCTCGACATCGCCGACGACGAATGCGATCTGGGCCGCTTCGAGGCCACCCACAAGGCCGCGATCGAGGCCGGCGCGGCGGGCGACCACGAGAGCGCGTCGCGGCTGTACGGTGCGGCACTGGAACAGTGGAGCGGTAGAGCGCTCGACGATCTGTCCGGCACCCGCTTCGCCGACACCTTCGCCACTGCGATGGACGAGGAACGCCTGCTCGTCGCCTCCGCCCGCATCGATGCCGAAATCGCCTGCGGCCGCGCCTCTTCGGTGGTCGGCGAACTGGTGGCGATGACGAACGAGCATCCGATGCGGGAACCGCTGTGGGTGCAGCTCATCACCGCGCTGTATCTGTCCGGCCGCCAGGCCGACGCGCTGGAGGCCTGCCGCCGGGTCCGGGCTGTTCTCGCCGACGAACTCGGGATCGATCCCGGGCCGGCGCTGGCCGAACTGGAGAAGCGCGTCCTGCGGCAGGAACCGCTCAATACGATGGCCATCGCCCAGGTCGAGCGAATGGCCAAGGCGATGACCGAAACCGTCACCGAAACCCCGCGCAGCGCCCGCGCCGGACGGCTGCGGCTGGCGGACGGCCGGGTTTTTCCGATTGCCAAGGGCGGCTTGAAGATCGGCCGCATGACCGACAACGATCTGATCCTCGACGATCCGAAGGTCAGCCGCTATCACGCGCACGTCCTGCCCAGCCGGGCCGGAATGCTGATCAAGGATCTGGCCTCGGCCAACGGCATCTACGTCGACGACGAGGTCGTCGACAGCGGCACCATGCTGTTCGGCGGGGAACTCATCCGGATCGGTTCGACAGTGCTGAGTTTCGAGGCGGATACCGAGTAGGTCGCGCCGAACACACCCGCGGTTGCGCGATAACCGCCGTTCCAGGGCGTTTCCCGGGTAGGGTCGGCGCGGGTGCCGTCCGCGGGATGAGGTCGCGGGTAGGGGAAATCGATCGGTCCGAGGGGTTGCTGATGCGTGTGCGCGTGCCGGCTTCGGCCGCAGTGGTGTTGCTGAGTGCCGGACTGCTGGTCGGGCTGCCCGGATCTGCCGTCGCCGAACCCGGGACAGGTTCGGCGGCAACGGTTCCCGGCACGGGGCCGTGTGCCACCGACCCCGTCCCCGTGCACGAGCCGGTGGTGCCGAAGACCCTCGAGGTGCCGATCCCGTATCCGGTGGTGACCGTCGATCAACCCCCGCCACCCGCGGTACCGAAGCGCACGAGCGTGCAGCTGCCGGTCGATCCGTGCGTCAGCCCGTGCCCGGATCTCACCGACGGTCCGCCGCCCGCGCCCGGTCTGCTGAACCGGCTCGGCGTGCCGGAGGTGCTGCTGAAGCCGAAGCCGTTCTATTTCGCGCTGCCGCCCGGGCCCTCGCCCGAACCCGGGCCGCCTCCGCCGCCGCGAGCCGCACCGCCGACCGAACCGGGGCCGGCGGTGGCCGCGCGGCCGGCGCCGAGGGTGAGTCAGGTCCGCGAGGTCGCCAAGGAGACCGGCGCGAATTCGGTGAACCGCACCGACAAGCGCTGGCAGGTCAATGGGACCGACCTGGGCATCATGTGGGAGAGCGCGCCGGGGGAGATCGCGACGGCCTTCGGCGATACCGTCGGGCACGGGTTCCACCCGCCGGGCGGGATGGGCGAGGACTGGCGCAGCAATCTGCTCGCCTTCAGCACGAATCGCGACCTCGGCAAGGGCATGATCTTCGACCGCATGGTCACCGACGATCGTTGTCACGCCGCCGAGGTGCTCGCCAGTCGCAAGAAGGACAATATCGAGATCACCACGATTCCGACCTCCGGTTTCGCGCTGCCGCATCGAGGTTCGGCCGACGGCATCCGGCAGTTCATGAGCTACATGTCGATTCGGACCTGGAACAGCCTGCCGGGCACCTTCTACACCAACTACGGCGGTATCGCGTACTCCGACGACCACGGGCAGACCTGGACCAAGGATCCGCACGCGCACTGGGACAACATCTTCGGCCTCGCGAATTTCCAGGTGTCGGCGATGGTTCCGCAGGGTGACTACGTCTACTTGTTCGGCACGCCGAATACGCGGCTCGGCTCGGTCGGCCTCGCCCGGGTGCCCACGGAGCACGTGCTCGACACCTCCGCCTACCAGTACTGGCGCGACGGCACCTGGACTCCGGTCGGCGGAGCCGCTTCCGCCACACCGATCGTCGACGGACCGGCCGGCGAACTGTCGGTGCGCTACGACAGCGCACGCGGTGTCTGGCAGATGAGTTATCTCGACACCGCGAAGGCGGCGGTCGTCGTGCGCGAATCGAACACGCCGCAGGGTCTGTGGTCGCCGAGTTCGCCGCTGTTGCACGTCTCGGCCGAATACCCCGAACTCTACGGCGGATTCATCCACCCGTGGTCGACGTCCTCGGATCTGTACTTCACCGTCAGCACCTGGAGCGACTACAACGTCTACCTGATGCACGCCCGGCTGGACTGACGTTCGAGCCGGCGGTCAGGACAGTTGGACCTCGGCCAGCGCGCGGCCGAACAGCTTCTTCCCCGCCGAGGTGGCGCTCAGCAGAATCGTCGCGACCCGACGCTCCGGATCCAGCGACTTGATCTTGGCGGAGAAGTCGATCTGCGCCGGCGAATGACGTTCCACCGGAACGTATCCGGAGAAGCGGACACTGTAGCTTTCGATCGCGCCCGGATCTCCGAGCCACGAGGTCAGATACTGCGCACCCAGGCCCATGGTGAGCATGCCGTGCGCGACCACGGTGGGCAGGCCGGCCAGTTCGGCCGCGCGGTCGCTGAAGTGGATCGGGTTGGAATCACCCGCCACACCGGCGTAGTTGACCAGATCGCCGCGGGTGAGCCGCATCGTGGCGGGGGGCAGTTGGTCGCCCACCGCGATATCGTCGAAATTCGGCTGAGTCTCGACGGTGACGTCCCTGCGCGATTCGGCGAGCCCGGGTTCGGGGGTGGCCTCCTCGGCGGCGATCGGGATCAGCACCTCCGGGGTGGTCGCGCCGACCTCCCGGCGATGCATGACCACGCCTTCGACCAGCCGCACGATATCGGCATCGACCTCGGCGCCCAGGCGCGCCACGATGGTGGTGCGTCCCACCTGAACGACGGTGTCCTCGGCATCGAGGATGGTGGCCTTCACGGTGATGAAATCGTTTCCGCGCAGGTGGCGGATCGATTCGATCTCCGCCTCGCTGCGCAGGGCGTCGCCGGCCAGGATCGGGCGGTGAATGTGGAAGACCTGGTCGGTCTGCAGGATCTGCGACAGGTCGTATTCGCTGAGCACGCTGTCGAGCAGGGCCTGGGTGGTCGCCATGCCGAGCACCGAGGCGAAGGTCGGCGGCGCCACGACGGCATCCCAGCCGAGCTTGGCGGCGTCGGCCTCGAAGTGGTGGGCGGGATGATGGTTCTGCACGGCCCGCGCGAATTCGCGGACCTTCTCCCTGCCCACCTCGTAGCGGTCCCGAATCCGGTAATGCCGACCGGCCAGTGCCGTGGATGCCGGCGCGTCGGGTGCCAGCTCCGGCATGTCCCTTGCTCCCTGCTCGATTCTTACTGCGTAAACGACAGCACCGGTCGACCGCCCCGGAACAGATCGGCGGAGGGTCGGCGGGTGACAATCCGAGCCATGCTATCGGCGGACCGGACCGCTCACCAGGTGTCTGTGACGTGCATCGCCGGGAAGCGGCGCGATGTGACACCAAGGTGACGCACGTCATCGACTCCGGCGCGTCTACTGCGCGGCACCGGCGGGATCGCACACCTTCCAGCCGCCGTCGGTCTGCTGCAGATCGAAGGTGCGGGCGGTCGAGCGGCTCGGATCGGCATCGGTGTAGATGTCGACCTGAGCGACGGCCTTGTCCCCGGTGATCTGGACGCCGTCCACGCCCGCGACCTTCGGGATCTTCTTCTGATCCACCGCCAGCTTGTGCACGCCGGCGTACTGATCGGGCGCGATGTTCTGATAGAAGTCGTGCAGTTTGCCGCACGTCGCGGATTGCAGCTGACTCAGGTTTCCGGACGCCAGTGCGTTGGTGTAGCTGTTGACCGCGCCCTTGACCTGTGCCTCCGGCGAATTGTCGGATCCGCCGGTGACGAGTGCGACCACCGCCACGATCGCGACGATCACCACCACGACCGCGCCGCCGGCGAGCAGCAGCCAGCGCTTACTGCGCGCGGGCTGTCCCGGCGCGGCGTCCGGTCCCGGTTCCGGCGCCGGTACTCGCTGGGGCTGCGCCACCGGGCGCGGTGCACCCAGCTGGCCCGGTCCGCCCGGTTGTCCCGGTGCGCCCGGCCGGTTCGGTCCACCCGGGCCGGCCGGCTGCGCGGACAGTGTCGGCGCTGTCATCTTGGTATCGGCGGGTGACGATGCGCCGCCGGGGCGCTGGCCTTGTTCACCTTGCGCCGCAGGACCTTTCAGGCCCTGTGCGCCGAGTGCCGCCGCCGCTCCCAGCTGCCCCGGCCCACCGGGACGCTGCTGGCCGGGCGCTCCCGGGCCTTGTGCACCTGGCCCCTGCGCGCCGGGACCCTGCTGGCCTGGGCCCTGCGCACCTGGACCCTGCGGTCCCGGCCGCCCGGCCCCCTGTGCACCCGGGCCCTGGGGGTTCTGCCCGCCGGGACGCTGCGGACCTTGTCCACGTCCCTGCGCGCCGGGGCCACCGGGGCCCTGCTGAGCAGGTCCGTTCGGACCGGCTCCGGGGCCCTGTCCCGGCCCGCCCGGAACCTGCTGCCCCGGGGCGTTCGGCCCGCTCGCAGCGGGTTGCGGTCCCGGTCGAGCCGGACCTTGCTGCCCTGGTCCACCGGGGCCGCCCGCCGGAGCCTGCCCCGGTGCGCCGCCTGCCGGGCCCTGCTGGCCCGGTCCCCCGGAACCGCTCGTCCGCGCCTGTCCCGGTGCGCCGCCCGCGGGGCCGCGCTGGGAACCGGCGGCGGCCGCTCCGCCGACGCGGCCCTTCGGACCTCCGGCCGCCGGTCCGCCCGGGCCCCGCGATCCCGGAGCGCCGGGCGCGCCCTGGCCCTGCTCACCGCCCGGCCCGCCCTGAGCCCCAGGACGCTTCGAGCCGCTCTGCCCGGCTCCCGGCGGCGTGGCGCGAAGCTTCTCGGTGGCCGCCGGATCGGGTTTCTGAATGGGCAGGATCGTGGTGGCGTCGTCGGACGGATTCGATATCGCGGGAACGTCTTGTGGGGCTTCGTTTTTCGTGTCCGGTGCCGCAGTGCCTCCACCGCCGTTCGCGCCGGACTGCTGCGCCGGGCCGGACTTCGCGGTCTTCCCGCCGCCCTTGCCGGACGAAACCTTGGGCAAGGCAACGGTTTTCGAATCGTCGTCGCTCTCGCCGGACGCGCTCTCGTTCGCGGCGGCGCTCGGCGCGTTCGGGCCCGGCGCGGCGGTGCGTGCGGAATCGGCGGCGCCCTGGCCGGTTGCGGCACTCCCGGCGTCGGCAGCCTTCGCGGTTTTCGCACCCTCGGCGCCCTTCGCGGTGCGCTCGGCGTCGGGTGCGGCGGCCGGGCCTTTCGTTTTCGCCGGGCCGTTCGCGGCGGCCGCTCCGGCAGTGCCGGCCGTGGCGTCGGACTTGCCGGAGTTCTCGGAGGTGGGAGCCTTGCCGGTCTCCTCGGGCTTCTTGCCGGATTCGTCGCGCCTGGGGATGGCGACCGTCTCCGCTTCACCCGCCCCATCGCTCGGCGCGGTGCCCGCCTTGACGGCGCCGGCCGCCGCGCCACCGCCGCTCGGTGTCGAACCGGGCGCAGCGGCGGGCGACTTGCCTGAGCCGGGAGCGCCGGGACCGCCGGACTTCGTACCGGAAGCGTTCGGGCCGGACTTGTCACCTGCGGCGGAACTCGCCTGTCCCGCAGCGCCTTTTGCCCCCGGTGTGCGAATGACCTGGGTTTGCGCCGACGGTGACGGCATGGGTGCGGTGGGGGCGGCGCCGGGAAGTTGATCCCGGGAGATGCGCTGGGTGCGGTCCGGGGCGCCGGTGTCCGGTTCGCGACCGGCGGTTGTCCCGCCCTGGGCGCCGGGCTTCGCCGGTCCGTCCGGACCCGCACCGGATGCAGCCTGACGCGGGCGGTCGCCGGAGGCGCCCTGGTGCGGCTTCTGGTCGTCGTTCGGGTCGGACACGCGCTACCCCTTGCTCAGTATCAGCTGTCGGTCGTCGACTGTCGGTCTCAGACGGCCAGCCTAATGGGGTGGGGGCGCGTAGGAGGCGGCAGACGCGCAACCATATAAGGCCTCGCCATCAGGAGGGGGACTCGGCATCGGGACCCGCGCACCCGCTGCCCGGCGAGCCGCCGCGGTGGCGGTGCACAATGAAGCCCATGACCTCCTTCGGTGATCTGCTCGGACCGCAGCCGGTATTGCTTCCCGAAAACACGGAAGCCGAACAGGCCCTGCTGGACAACCAGGACCCGGTCCAGGTCGCCGCCGCCCATCCGACGGCCTCCGTGGCCTGGGCGCAGCTGGCCGAGGACGCGCTGGACCGCGCCGGCGTCGTGGGCGCACCCGAGGGCCAGGCCGAGGTGAGCCTCGATGTGGTGGCGGCCTACGCCTTCGCCCGCACGGGCTACCACCGCGGGCTGGACCTGTTGCGCCGCAACGGGTGGAAGGGCTTCGGCCCGGTGCCGTGGAGCCACGAACCCAACCAGGGCTTCCTCCGTGCGGTCGGCGCCCTCGCCCGCGCCGCCCAGGCCATCGGCGAGAGCGACGAATACGCCCGCTGCCTGGATCTGCTCGAGGATTGCGATCCCCGCGCCGCCGCCGAACTCGGATTGGACTGAGACTGGCCGGCACGGAACGGTTCGCGACCGCCATCACCGTCGATGCGGTTCGCGACAGTGGTAGACAGCGCATGCGCAGTGGCTGGGTGCGTCTGCGCCGGTCCGCGCTTCCGATCTTCCAGTGTGCGGTGGGCGCGGCACTGTCCTGGTTCGTCGCCCACCGGTTGGTGGGGCATCCCCAACCGTTCTTCGCGCCGATGGCCGCGGTCATCTCGATCGGGGTGTCGTTCGGTGCGCGGCTGCGCCGATCGGTGGAACTGGTCGGCGGTGTGGCCGTCGGGATCGGGATCGGCGATTTCTTCATCGGGCAGGTCGGAACCGGCGCGTGGCAGATCGCGCTCGTCGTCGGGGTGGCGATGGCGACCGCGGTATTCCTCGATCGAGGTGCGGTCATCCCGATGCAGGCCGCCAGTTCGGCGGTGCTGGTCGCCACGTTGATGCCGCCGCATACCGGCGGAGGTTTCAATCGCATGGTCGACGCGCTGGTCGGTGGGTTGGTCGGCGTCGTGGTGGTGGCCGCGATTCCGCTGCATCCCGTGCGCCGGGCCCGGCAGCAGGCCGCCGATATCCTCACCGTCCTGGGCGCGGCGCTGACCGCATGCGCCGACGGCCTCCATGAGCAGAACGCGGAGAAGGTCCGCGCCGCATTGCATTCCGTGCGCGGCACGCAACCGCAGATCGACGGTTTGCGCAACGCCGTCGAAGGCGGCCGCGAGGTCAGCCGGATCTCGCCGCTGTACTGGAATTCCCGGCCCCGGCTGGAGGCGATTCGCGCGGCGGTCGACCCGCTCGACAATGCCGTGCGCAATACCCGAGTGCTGTTGCGCCGCGCGCTGACTCTGGTGCGCGACGACGAAATCCTCGATCCCCGAATGATCGCCGAGGTCGAAGAACTGGGGCAGGCGGTGGAAGTGGTGCGCCGCTACATGGTTGCCGAACCCGGTGAACAGCCCGATGCCGCCGAAGCGACACGCGTCCTGCGGCGGGTGGCGAAGGGCGCGACCAAGGATCTGGTCGCGGGCGCCGGCCTGTCCTCGCACGTGGTCTTCGCCCAATTGCGTTCCATCGTGGTCGATCTGATGCAGGTCTGCGGGATCAAACGCCTGTCGGCGATCGCGTTGCTGCCGCCCACCGTGCAGAACCCCTATGTGGCGCCCGAGGATTGACCGGACGTGACGCCACCCGTGGGAACCCTTGCGGCAGGGCGTGTTCGGTAGCCTCGCCGGGCCGGAGATTTCCCGAGCGAGCGCTCCGGTACCAGTAGTCGCCGAGCGGTCCGCGAGGTCGCCGGGTCCGGCTGCGCACGGCCGACGCGGCCGAATCGGGTAGTCGACTACTCGTGTCGCGGGTCGGCGCGGATCGTACGTTTGTCTCGACCGCGTCGACGAGGGGTGGCGCGGTCGGAAAACTTCGCGACGGATGCGACGTGCGGCCGATTGGTGTGCGGCCGACCGCGTAGGGGGCGGGAGCTCCGTCGCGAAGAGGGCCGCCCGGTTCCTGTTCGCCGGCGAATCGAACGGGAATCGGGCGCGCCCGCCGAAACGCGTGTCAGGTCCAGAAGCGGGTCAGATAACTGCCGATGGCCGCCCAGTCCGACGGCACGCCGGACAGTTCGAACACCCAGTAGACGGCATCGAAGAACACGCGATTGAGCTCCGGCACCCACAGAATCGCGAGCAACAGCAGCAGCCCGAACGGCTTCACCTGATCCAGCGACCGCCGTGTCTGATAACTGAGCGACGGCTCCACGATCGCGTAGCCGTCGGTTCCCGGAATCGGCAGCAGATTCAGAATCGTCGCGGTGATCTGCAGAAACGCCAGGAAACTGAGGCCGAACCAGAACGCGGCGTGGTCATGGGTGGAGCCGGCGAATCGGACGATCACCAGCAGCACCACCGCGCACAACGCGTTGACCGCCGGACCGGCCGCGCTGATCGCACGCTGGGTGCGCGTCGAAAAGTTCTGCGTATTCAGATAGACCGCGCCACCGGGCAGTGCGAATCCGCCCAGCGCGATGAAGAAGATCGGCAGCGCGATCGACAGCAGGGGATGGCTGTATTTCACCGGATTCAGCGTCAGGTACCCGCGCATCTGCACTTCGCGATCCCCGGCCCGATACGCCGTGTAGGCGTGGCCGAATTCGTGCAGGCACACGCTGAGAATCCAGCCCGCCACCACGAAGACGAACACTCCGGCCTTGGCCCGGGTGGACAGCGGATCGGCATCCCAGGCCAGCGCCCCGCCCAGCGCGATGATCACCACGATCAGCAAGAAGATCGGACTCGGGTGCACCACTCTCCGAGCCGGAAAGGAGTAGGTCATCGCACCAGCAGCCAGGGCTCGTGATGACGGTAGAAACTCGACCGCGGCACTGTGCGATCGGCGGCGATGCCGTCGCGCGTCACCGCCGCCCCCGGTGATCCCAGCTGTACGGCGCGCCCGGCCACCCAGCGCTTCTTACCCCAGCCGCGCTGCACCGTGGCGCGCACGCCCGGCATCTCGAGGGTGGGTGAAACATGCAGCGCCGCAACCTTTCCGGTGAACAACCGGACCTCGTCGACGTACGCCTCCCCCTCGAGTTTGCCGCCGTCGCGGCCGGTGATCGTGGCCCGGCCGACCAGGACGGTGCCGGTCTCGTCGCGGATCAGAGGGGTGGGCTCGGCGCGGCCCTCCAGCGCGCGTTTGGCGGCGTGCGAGCCCGTGCCGGTCTGATATGCCCGGGAACCGTAGGTGCGATCCACCGGCACATAGCCGATTTCGACGGTCAGCCGTTCGGTGCGCAGCAGATGGGTGAGCACCGCGGCTAGACCGGCATCCTCACCGAGCACGATGAGCCGCGGCTGGTTGTCGGCAGCCAGGACCGGAAGCAGTTCGTCCAGTTCTGCGGTGTCGGGAATCGCCGTGGTCTGGGTGGTGGGCAGCGACGCGAGCGCGATGGGCACGGGAGCGCCGTTGCAGCGGAGAACATGAGTACTCAACTGCCGAACACCCTCCTCGGACCTGCCAACGCCATCGCCCTCGCTGCCTACCGGGCGCACCCCTGCCGGGACGCCTCCGCAGGCCACTGTAATCGGCTCGGGCGGTCGGCGCGCTCTCCGCTGCGCCACGCGGGGAAGGAGGTGGCTGGTTACGGCACGAATTGTGTCCACTAGACTGTCCCTCCGGCCACCGCCACTTGGCGCGAGCGACGGGCCTCGGGAGCGCCGTCATCGGGCTCTGCAACGGCAGGTAGCTGCAGCGTCGCCGATGCTGCGTGTCGAAACCGTAGGAGACTCCCATGCCGGCAATCGTGCTGATCGGCGCCCAGTGGGGCGACGAGGGTAAGGGCAAAGCTACCGATCTGCTCGGTGGCCGCGTCCAGTGGGTGGTCCGCTACCAGGGTGGCAACAACGCAGGTCACACCGTGGTCCTGCCGAACGGCGACAACTTCGCGCTACACCTCATCCCGTCCGGCATCCTGACGCCGGGTGTCACCAATGTCATCGGCAACGGTGTCGTCATCGACCCGGGTGTGCTGCTCGACGAACTCGCCGGACTGGAACAGCGCTCCGTGGACACCTCCCGGCTGCTGCTGTCGGCGGACGCGCACCTGATCATGCCGTACCACGTGGCCATCGATAAGGTCACCGAACGTTTCCTCGGCAACAAGAAGATCGGCACCACCGGACGCGGCATCGGCCCCTGCTATCAGGACAAGGTCGCCCGCGTGGGCGTGCGTGTCGCCGATGTGCTGGACGAGAAGATCCTCACCCAGAAGGTCGAAGCCGCACTGGAATTCAAGAACCAGGTGCTGGTGAAGATCTACAACCGGCGCGCACTCGACCCGCAGCAGGTGGTCGACGAGGTGCTGAATCAGGCCGAAGGTTTCAAGCACCGCATCAGCGATACCCGGCTGCTGCTCAACCAGGCGCTGGAGAACGGCGAGACCGTCCTGCTGGAGGGTTCGCAGGGGACCCTGCTCGACGTCGACCACGGCACCTATCCCTATGTGACGTCGTCGAATCCGACCTCCGGCGGTGCCGCGGTGGGCGCGGGCGTGGGACCCAACAAGATCACCACGGTGCTCGGCATCCTCAAGGCCTACACCACGCGCGTCGGCTCCGGCCCGTTCCCGACCGAACTGTTCGACCAGTCCGGTGAGTATCTCGCCAAGACCGGCGGTGAGGTCGGCGTGACCACCGGCCGTGCCCGCCGCACCGGCTGGTTCGACGCGGTGATCGCCCGCTACGCGACCCGGGTCAACGGCATCACCGACTACTTCCTCACCAAGCTGGATGTGCTGTCCAGCCTGGACCGCGTGCCGATCTGCGTGGCCTACGAGATCGACGGCGAGCGGGTGGAGCAGATGCCGACCACCCAGACCGAATTCCACCACGCCAAGCCCATCTACGAGGAGATGCCGGGCTGGTGGGAGGACATCTCCGGAGCGCGCAGCTTCGACGACCTGCCGGCCAACGCGCGGGCGTACGTCGAACGGCTGGAGGAGCTTTCCGGCGCCCGCGTGTCCTGCATCGGCGTCGGACCCGGCCGTGACGAGACGATCGTGCGTCACGACGTCCTGAACCATCAGTAGCAGGTGAGGGGCGCCAAGGGTTCGGTGGCGTGCGGGGTCAGCGAAGCGTAGGTCGCCGCGATCGACTTCACCGCCACCCGCAGATCGGATTCGGTGTGGGTGAACGGGATTCGCAGGAACCGCTCGAAGGCGCCTTGGACCCCGAAACGGGGTCCGGCGGCCAGCAGCACGCCGTGATTCGGCGCGGTGGCGGCGAGAGCGGTCGAGATGGGAGCCGGAAGTTGCACCCAGATCGACATGCCGCCGCAACCGGGACTCACCTGCCAGTCGGGCAATTCCTCGGACAGGGCGTCCAAGAGAGCCGCACGCCGGCTGCGTAGTTGTTCGCGGCGTTGTTCGAGGATGACGCCGGCATGATCGAGCAGATAGCCGGTTGCCAGCTGGTCCATCACGGGCGTGCCGAGGTCCACCGTGGAGCGGGTGCCGAGAAGTTTCGCGATGAGCGACTGGTTGGCGCGAATCCAGCCCACGCGCAGGCCACCCCAGAACGACTTGGATGCCGACCCGATCGTCACGATGTCCGAACCGCGTGCGAAAGCCGCCGCCGGAGGAGGGGTTTCGCCGTCGAGCTGCTGATCGACCATGGACTCGTCGACGATCACCGTCATGCGGGTCTCGCGGGCGATCGCGGCCAGTTCCGCCCGGGCGTCGGCGCTCATCAGCAGGCCGGTCGGATTGTTGAAGTCCGGCACCAGGTAGGCGGTGCTCGCGGCGGTTTGCCGTGCGGCACTGCGGATTCCGTCGAGATCCCAGGCGGCATCCGGTTGTTCGGGGCGCAGCGGCACCGGGACCGGCCGGGCGCCGACGTCGCGGATCGCCTCGATCGCGTTGGGATAGGTCGGGTGGTCGATCAGGACGCGTTCGGCGGGTGCGGTGAGCACATTGAGGAGCAGCCGAAGTCCGTGCTGCGCACCGAGAGTCACCAGAATCTGATCCGGCTCGGTGGGCAGGCCGCGCTCGGTGTAGCGGCGCGCGAGCATCTCCCGCAGCGGCAGCACGCCCACCGGGTCCATGCCGTGGGTGCCGAGATAGATCGGAAGACCCTGCAGCGCAGCCGAATACGCGTCGTTCATCTGCGGCGGCGCCGACATCGCGGCGTAGGTGAGGTCGATGGTGGGCTGGGCCGTCGGTGACATCACCGCCAGGATGCTGCGGGCCGGTTTGGTGCCGTCGTGTGCGACGTCGGAGGGCAGGGCGACCGTGCTGCGCGAGCCCTGCCGGCTGATCAGATAGCCGTGCTCCCGCAGCAGCGCGTAGGCGGAGGTGACGGTGGTGCGGCTGACGCCCAGCGCGGTCGCCAGATCGCGTTCGCTGGGCAGCGCGATACCCAGCGGGGCGCGGCCGTCGTGGATCAGCAGGCGGATACTCTCCGCGAGTGCCAGATAGGCCGGGCGCGCACCCCGGCGGGCGGCGCCGGATTCGTCGTGCCGCCAGCGGCCCAGGTCGCGGGTGAGGGTGGCCGCACTGATCACGCGTATCGCCATAGAGGCCAGTATCCGGGTAGTGGCTATTTGATTCAAGTCCAGATGCGGGCAGGGTGGACCTCATGTTCTCCGGTCTTGCCGCCCTGCTGGTCGTCGTGGTGGTTCTCGTGGCCGTCTATCGCTACGCCACCGGATCCGGCCGCCGGGTCGTCGCACTCTTCGAGCGGTATCGACCGCATGCGCCGATGGCGGATTGGTCGCTGGGAGAGGCGGATCGCCGTGGTCGGGTCCGGGATCTCGCGGTCGGGCGCGGCCGCGGGATCGGTGTGGCACGGGACCGGTCGGCGACTCGACCGCCTGCGTCGCCCTGACCTTCAGGGGCGGCATCAGTCCAGTCGTGTGGTACTGGACTGCAACAGCCGGGAATGTCGGACCCTCGGTGCACACTGTGGGTATGTCTGCGGGCAAGTTGTCCTCGGTCGCGGTGACCGAATTCGATACCGCCATCGGCCGATGCGCCATGGGATGGACCGATGACGGCGTCGTGCGGTTCCAACTGCCGGAAGTCGCCGGCGTGCGCGCCCCGGAACGGGTCGAATCTCCGGAGCTCGCCGAATCCCCCGGGCTCGTCGGATCCCCGGAACGTGACGAATCCGCGCCGCTCGCCGATTCCCCGGACGCTTCCGCCCTCATGTCCGGCATGCTGCGCCGCGGAGTGGACGCGATCGCGTCCGCGAGGGTTCGCACCGTCGAACCGTCCGGTGCGATGGCCGAGGCGATCCGGGCCATTCGCGCGCATCTGACCGGCGAACTGGACGATCTGCGGTGGATTGCGGTGGACTATCGCGCGCAACCGGAATTCCATCGCGCGGTCTACGACATCACGCGCACCATCGCCCCGGGACACACTCTCACCTACGGCGAGGTCGCCGCCCGGGCCGGAGCGCCCGGCGCGGCCCAAGCCGTCGGACAAGCCTTGGGCCGCAATCCCATTCCCTTGATCGTGCCCTGCCACCGCGTGCTGGCGGCCGATCACGGACTGCACGGCTTCTCCGCGCCCGGCGGCATCGCGACCAAGGCCCGCCTGCTCGAAATCGAACGCACCTCGGGATTCGGGGAACCGACCCTGTTCTGAGCGCCGGTGGGCCTGCTGGGCGACCGCACCGAGTCGCCGGCGCCGATGGCTGCTATTTGTGTTCGGGGTTCGGGTTGATCGCGCCTTGGATGCCGTCGTTGGCGCGGTTGACGCCGTCGACCACCGCATCCGGTACGGCATCCGGCACCGGCGCGCTGAAGCCGCCCACGCGCACTTCGCGCGGAGCGGGCGGTTCGGTCGGCTTCGGTTCCGGCTTCGGCGCGGCCCGGGGCGCGGACTGCGGAGCCGGTACGTGTTGCGGTGAGGCGGAACGCAATTCGGCGGGCTCGTCGGAAGGAGCCGGGGCATCCGGGGTGGTGACACCGGGCTGAACCGGACCGGTCGCCGCGGCGGTACCGGCGAAACCGAGGACCACCGCGAGCGGCACCGCCGCCATCGCGACCCGAATACCCGTCATCAGATACCGATTTCGACGGATCACGCCGAGCACCACCCTCATCAGCAGCCTGCCTGTGTGGCGACCACGGCCGCCGCCAGCATCGTAATCGACCGCTAGCGGCGACGCAGTGTCGAATTCCGCACAGCGACGGCCTCCTGCCGTGGTCGGACACGCGGCGTATCCCGTCGAACGATGTATGCCCGGGAGCGGAGGCCTACCGTAGACGTCATGACGAAGGGGAGTGGCGGGCGAGACAGCATGGGACACGAACGGAAAGCGTCACCTCCGGCCCGCGATATCCGCCTCCGGCTCGCGGTGCCGGTGCAGCGGTACATCGCGATTCCCGTGGGCAGCCGGGTCGCGCGGTACCTCGGCGGACTCGCCGTACTGGAGACGACCGGGCGGCGCAGTGGTCAGCCGCGGCGGACGCCGATCGGGGGGAGGCTGGTCGGCTCCTCCTACTGGTTCGTCTCCGAATTCGGGCGCGATTCGCAGTACGTGCGCAATATCGTCGCGAATCCCAAGGTGCGCTTGCAGATTCGCGGTGTCTGGCACGACGGCACGGCGGTCCTGCTCGACGACGACGATGCGCGGGCACGGCTGCGCAAGCTCAACCGCGTCAACAGTTCGGTCGTGCGCGCCGTCGGCTCGAACCTGCTGACGATTCGCATCGACCTGGAGTGACTCGGACCGGCCGGGGCGAACGGTTCAGCGCTGTCTGCCTCGCGGTGGCTCGCCGCGCATCAGATCGGCGAGCGCCTCGCGATCGGTGACGTCGAGCTTCATACAGGCCCGATAGAGATGTCCCTCGACGGTCCGCACCGACACCGTCAGCCGATCCGCGATCTGCCGATTGCTGAGTCCGGCCGCGACCAGATTGGCGATTTCGCGTTCCCGCGCGGTGAGCGGAAGTGGTTGTGCCGATTGCCGAAGCGCCGGTGTGCTCGCGCCGCCGCAGGCCGCGGCCAGGCGATTGGCGGTCGCGGCGGATTCGAGCAATCGGCGCCGTTCGCCGTGCCGCTCGTGCGCCGAGGCGGCCTGCGCGGCGGCGTCGGCGGCCGAGAGCAGGGCGCCCATTCGCTCGAATTCCGCTGCGGCATTGTCCAATCCGGGGCCGTCCTGGGAGGCCACGGCCACCGCGTGGCGAGCCTGCACCTGCACCAGCGCGCCGTCGATCCGCGCCGCGATATCGGCGAGCCGCCCGGCCACGGTGCGGTCGCCGAAGCGGGCCGCGGTGTGCAGGGCCATGGCCTCGATCGCGTGCTGGTGGGACCGGGCCGCGGCGTCGGCGGCGCCGATGGCCAGCCGCACGGCCGGGGCGACGGTGCCTTCGGCCGCGGCCTGCCACGCGCGCGCGATTTCGAGCTGCGGTTCGTAGACCGCACTGTGCCGGCCACCGCGCAGCCGCGCCTCGGCGATCGTCTCGGCGGCCTCCGCGGCCCGGCCCAAGGCCGAATAGGCTTCGGCGAGACGAATTCTCGCCGGGAACATCCACGCGGCGGCGCCCTCGGCGGTCAGCGCCGCGAGCGCCTGTTCGAGATTCTCGACGCCCTCCGGGAAGTGCCCCTGTGCCACGTCGACGGTGCCCTGCAGGATCTTCGAGAGCCCCCAGGCCAGATACTGTCCCGGCGCCGAATATCCGAAATAGCCGGAGGCACAGCGACGTGCGGCCTCCAGTTCACCGGTGAAGGTGAGCGCCAGCACCTCCGCGTGCGCGGACATGAAGCGTGTCGGCCCGTCGACCTGCTCCTCGACCTGATGGCCGCGCAGGGTGTATTCGCGCGCGGCCGCACTGCGGCCCATCAGCGCGAGCGCCAGACCGCCGCCGAACGATGCCCACCACACCGCCCAGGCCGGCGCGTCCGGTGTGGACATCACCGCCTCGGCGTCGGTGAAGGCGTCCTCCAAGCGGTTTTCGTTCACCTCGCACGCGGAAGCCAAGCCCCGCAACGTCAGGACGATCTTCGGATGCCGGACCCGGCTGCGCACCAGGGACAGCACCTCGTCGGCCCGGTCGGCATCGCCCATGGCCCACAACAGATTCGAGACGCGGGTGCTGCCCCAGCGGGCCAGCTGCACCTCGTTCAACTGATCCGGATCGAAACTGGCCAGGGTGCGTTCGGCCTCGATGCGATGTCCCTGCCACAGCAGCGCGCGCGCCAGCAGATCCGCGGACTCGACACCGCCTCGGCGCTCCACCGCCGCGCGCGCGAACCGTTCACCGAGGGGGATGTTCGCCAGCCCGATGGCATCGGCCGCGGCCGCCTCGAACAACTCCAGATCCGCGGATTTGTCACTGTCCAAAGCCAATTCGGCCAGCCGGATGCGATCGGAGGCGGATTTGATCGGCCGCTCCCGCAGCGACGAATACAACCGGCCCCGGAGCCGGCGAGCCGAGGCGATACCGAGCCGCCGCCGGATCACCTCGCCGAACAGCGGATGGTTGTAGCGCACCAGCAACTGGTGACCGTTCTCGACAATCCGGATCACGCCACGGGTTTCGGCCTGTTCGACCGCATCCTCGCCGGCCAGTTCGGCCAATACGTCGAGATCGATGGGCTCGCAGAAGGTGAGCAGTTCCAGGACGCGCAGCACCGACTCCGGCAGCTGCTCGACGCGATCCTCCAGCAGTGCCGCCAGTTCCGAGGTCACCGCCGCCCGCCCGCGCAGCTGCCACACCCCGTTGACCTGTCGCAGCGTGCCCGCCTCCAGCGCGCCCTCCACGAGATGACGCAGGAACAGGGCATTGCCGCCCGAGGATTCCCACATCAGATTGGCGGTGAACCCCTCCAGCTGCCCGCCGAGCATGGATTCGACCAGTTCGACGCTCTGCGGTTCGGAGAACGGCGTGAGGTCGATCCGCAGCAGATGCCCGTCCTTCCACAGCGAGGTCACCGCGTCCGGCACCTGCACCCCGCTGCGTACCGTGCAGACGATCCGCGCGGCCTTGTCGATGGCCAACTGCAGCAGCAGTGTTGCCGAGAGCTGATCGAGCAGGTGGGCATCGTCGACGCCGATGATGGTGTCGCCGTCGGACAGCAGCGCCTCCCGCGCGGCGGCCATGAACGTGACCGGGTCGTGTGCGGTGTACACGCCGACCATATGCGCGAACACGCCGAGCGGAATACTGCGTGCGGACTCGGTGCCCGCCACCCAGCGCACACTCCCGCCCACCGCGGCCGTCGCCTGCCGCGCCAGGGTCGTCTTCCCCACCCCCGCGTCGCCGGTCAGGATCGCGCCGACGAATTCGGTGCCGGTCAACGCGGCGCGAATCGACTCCAATTCGCCACCGCGCTCGATCATCGGCCAGTTCCGAGCCATGAAATTACTGTAGTGCCTTGGCGAATTTGCGCGGAATGAACGAACCGCGAACGGCCGCAGCCCTATCCAGCGCAAATGCCGGCGTGCCGGGAACGCCCCGGTGGCGGCGCTCGCCACCGGGGCGCCGCGTCAGTTCGCCCAGATCTCGTCGATGGCCGTGGCGGCCGAGGGAGGCGGGGTGGGGGTGCCGCCCTGGGTGCGGGAGAAGCGCGGGGCGGGGGCGTGCTGGACCACGCCGTCGATCTCGACCAGGGATTCGCGGGCGGTGATATGGCCGTTCTCGGTGGCCTCGGTGAAGGTGAGGACCGGGGTGCAGCAGGCGTCGGTGCCGTCGAAGATCGCGGCCCATTCGTCGCGGGTCTTGGTCTTGAACTTCTCGGTGAACAGCTTGCGCAGCTGATCCTGGCCGTTGGGGTCGAGTTGCATCGGCAGGCTCTCGGGGTCGATCTCGAGACCCTTCAGGAATTCGGCGTAGAACTGCGGTTCGATGCAGCCGACGGCCATGTACTTGCCGTCGGAGGTCTCGTAGGTGTCGTAGAAGGCCATACCGGTGTCGAGCAGGTTGGTGCCCCGCTCGTCCGACCACAGGCCCATGCCGCGCATACCCCAGATCATGTGCGAGAGGGAGAGCGCACCGTCGATCATCGCGGCGTCGATCACCTGGCCCTTACCGGAGATCGACCGCTCCACCAGCGCGGAGAGCACACCCATCACCAGGAACATCGAACCGCCGCCGAAGTCGCCGACCATGTTCAGCGGCGGGACCGGGCGCTCACCCTTGCGGCCGATGGCGTTGAGCACACCGGTCAGCGAGATGTAGTTGATGTCGTGGCCGGCGCGGTCGGCGAGCGGGCCGTACTGTCCCCACCCGGTCATCCGGCCGTAGATCAGGCGCGGGTTGCGCTCGCGGGTGACGTCCGGGCCCAGTCCCATCCGCTCGGTGACGCCGGGCCGGAAACCCTCCAGCAGCACATCGGCCTTGTCGATCAGGCCGAGCACCTTCTCGATATCGGCGGGATCCTTGAGGTTGGCCTCGACGATGGTGCGTCCCCGCCACTGCGGTCGTTCCATGAATCCCGGCAGCTGGCCGGGACGCTGCACGCGCACCACATCGGCGCCCAGATCGGCCAGCAGCAGTGCCGCGTGCGGGCCGGGGCCGATTCCGGCCAGCTCCAGAACCTTGATGCCCGCGAGTGGGCCCTGTCCGGTGGTGGTGGATGAAGTGCTCACGCCCTACCTCGGTTCGTCGTCGATCCTGCGACCGGCGGCGCGCGCCGGTGTTGACACTACGACAATAAGCGGTGGATGTGACGCACGGCATCCGGGTGCGGTGTGCGCGGCTATTCGATGATCCGCAGCGGTCGCGTCCGGTCCGGGGGCTGGTTCCGTTTCGGCGGCTGGGGCAGTTCCGAGCGGCGCAGCCGCAGCGTCGGCGGTTCGGTGCGCGGAATCGGCAGCGTCGGCACGGGATCCTCGGCCGAGCGCACCTTCATCGGCAGCCGGTAGCAGGCGCGGGCGTTGTCCTCGAGCACCCGGTACATATCCGCGCCGACGGCCCGGCCGATGATCTCGATATCGGCATCGCGGAACGGCCGTCCGGCCCGATTGCCCGGCAGATCGGAGCCGAACATCAGCGCACCGGGATTGACCGCGTGCACCCGTCGCATCGCCGATTCCACATCCATCGACACCCGACCGAATCCGGAGGCTTTCACCCGGGCCCCGCGATCGACCAGATTCAGCAGATAGGGCAGGCACTCGTCGGACATGCCCATGTGGTCGATGCTCAGCGCCGGCAGTTTGGAGATGACCGGTTCCAGCGAGCCCAGCATGGATCCGTCGATGTAGAGCTCGACATGCCAGCCGGCGAGTTCGTAGGCGCGCACGGCCTGCATGGTCAGCGTGACGATATCGACCGCGGCGCGCTTGAGATTGAACCGGATGGCCCGCACCCCGGCCCGGTCCAGTTCGATGATCTGCTCGTCGGTGACGTCCGAAGGCAGATTGATCACGCCGACCCAGTTCGGCCCGAGTTCGGCCAGTGCGGCGATCATGAACGTCGAGTCGGTGCCCTGGAAGGACGCACTCACCACCGCACCACCGTCGACATCGAAGTGCGCCATGCGCTTTCGATAGTCGGCGATGGTGTACGGCTCCGGCAGGTAGCCCTGATTCTCGACCAGCGGATACCGCGGGTCGATGATGTGAACGTGTGAATCGAACACGTGATCAGCATGCCTCAGGTCGGTGACGAATGCGGATCCGGCGTGGTGTTCAGACCTTGTGCGGCTCGCTCGCGCGCAGCATGTCCTCGCGTTCGACGACCTTGACCCGCTCGCGGCCCTCGGGCTCGCCGAGCGAGCGCTCGTGGGCGTCCAGGCGGTACCAGCCGGCCCAGGTGGTGAACGGAATGCCCTTGTCCTCGAGGAACTTCGTCACGGCCTCGGGATCGGGTTCGGCGGCCGGGGTGAAGGAGGCGGCGTCGTCGAGCAGGCAGGCGATGGTCTCGTTGGCGTCGCCCTTGGTGTGGCCGATCAGGCCGACCGGGCCGCGCTTGATCCAGCCGGTGACGTAGGTCTGCGGCAGGTAGCGGGCGGTGCCGTCGGCGCCCTCGTCGACGAGCACGCGACCGGCCTCGTTCGGCACGGTGCCGGCCTGGTCGTCGAACGGCAGCTGCGGGATGTTCTGCGACAGGTAGCCGACGGCGCGGTACACGGCCTGGACGTCCCAGTCCTTGTAGGTTCCGGTGCCCTTGACGTTGCCGGTGCCGTCGAGGGTGGTGCGCTCGGTGCGCAGGCCGACCACCTTGCCGTCCTCGCCGATCAGTTCGGCCGGGGATTCGAAGAAGTGCAGGAACAGCTTGTGCGGGCGGTCGCCGACGTCGCGAATGGCCCACTGCTCGAGGGTGTTGCAGACCATGTCGACCTGCTTGGAGTGGCGGCGCGCGGCTTCCGAGCCCTCGTCGTAGTCGATGTCCTCGGGATCGACGATCACCTCGATATTCGGCGAGTGATCGAGTTCGCGCAGTTCCAGCGGGGTGAACTTGGCCTGGGCGGGACCGCGGCGGCCGAAGACGTGCACCTCGACGGCCTTGTTGTTGCGCAGGCCCTCGTAGACGTTCGGCGGAATCTCGGTGGGCAGCAGTTCCTCACCGGTCTTGGCGAGCACGCGGGCCACGTCGAGCGCCACGTTGCCCACACCGAGGACGGCGACCTTCTCCGCGTCGAGCGGCCAGGTGCGCGGCACGTCCGGGTGGCCGTCGTACCAGGACACGAAGTCGGCGGCGCCGTAGCTGCCGTCCAGTTCGATACCCGGGACACCCAGGGCGCGGTCGGCGTTGGCGCCGGTGGAGAAGATCACCGCGTCGTAGAAGCGGCGCAGGTCCTCGAGGTCGATGTCGCTGCCGTAGTCGATATTGCCGAGCAGGCGGACCTGCGGCTTGTCGAGCACCTTGTGCAGCGCGGTGATGATGCCCTTGATGCGCGGGTGGTCGGGTGCGACGCCGTAGCGGATCAGACCGAACGGGGCCGGCATGCGCTCGTAGAGGTCGATACTCGCCTCCACGTCGGACTTCATCAGCGCGTCGGCGGCGTAGATTCCGGCCGGTCCGGCACCGACGATCGCGATGCGCAGGGGGCGGTCGCCCGCGCCGCTATTCGTTCCAGCGTGTTCGGTCATTTCTACGCGCACCCTTTGGTCGAAAACTCTCGTCTTGTCAGCCGTCCTTCTTAGCTTAGGCTAAGTTGACGTGCGGGCCGGGCGCCTGCCCGACTGCTCCGCCGATGCTGCCTCGTTGCCGCGCGGAGCTCTCCCGATCCGTGCACCGGATGTGGCCGGAGTTCTGGTGATTCTATCGGTGGCACACACCGCCGCTATTCCCGGTATCCGCGCGAAAATGCGGGCGTGATCTTCGACACTTGGACCCGCCGGGGATGATGCAGGGCATGAATGATCCGGCTACCTCGATCGATCAGCGCGACACGACGCGGTCGGCGAAGCCGTTCCTGATCGCCGCGGCCATCGCCGTCCTGGCGGTGCTCGCCGTCGTCATCCTCGGAATCACCCGCCCGGCTGAGAACAATCTCACAGATCCGGATCGGGTCGCCATCGCGGCGCGCAACTTCGCCACGGCGAGAAGCGATTCCGACGCCGACCGGCGCAAGACCACCGAATGCACCGGGTTCGACGAGAAGAAGTCGCCGCTGGGCGCCGACTCGGCGGGCAAGAAGGTGGAGATCGCCGGAGTCGAGGCGGTGCACATCGACGGCGACCGCGCGACGGCGTCGGTGACCAGCCGGATCGACGGTCGCCAGTCCGCGGCGAACTGGAATTTCAGTCGCGAGAACGGCACCTGGCTGGTGTGCGTCAACCCCTGAGCCGCCGCTGTCCATGTTTGACAATCGGGCCTGTGACCAGGCATTCTCGGTTCAGGTCATGAGTACCAGCGGTAAGCCCCGGCTCGCTGGTCGGCAACCCTCCTCCGCGGTGGGGTGCTCCGGGTGACGACCTGGCCGCGGTCCGACCGGACGCGGCAAGTGCGGATTCCGTAGGAGGTTCGACAAGTGAGCTACGCCGGTGACATCACGCCCGGGCAGGCGTGGGAGTTGTTGCGCGACAATCCGGATGCGGTGCTGGTGGATGTGCGCACCGAGGCCGAATGGCGGTTCGTCGGAGTGCCCGACACCACCTCGATCGAGCGGCCGACCGCCCTCATCGAATGGGTCGACGGCACCGGCGCACCCAACCCCGTATTCGTGGAGCAGTTGAAGCAGGTGCTGGCCGATCGCGCGGGCGACAGCGATGCCCCGGTGATCTTCCTGTGCCGGTCCGGGCAGCGTTCGATCGGTGCGGCCACGGCGGCGACGGCGGCCGGTTTCGCGCCCTCCTACAACGTGCTCGAGGGTTTCGAGGGTCCGCTGGATGCCGAGGGGCATCGCGGCGGCACCGGTTGGCGCGCACTCGGCCTGCCGTGGCGGCAGTCGTGAGCGAATCTGTTGTGCGGCAATTCTTTTCGTGGAGGCAGTCATGATCACCGGCGGTGCATTCGATCGGCCGCTGCCCGAGGGGGTGGGACCGGCGACCCTGGGCGTGCGCGGCGGGCTGCGCCGCTCCGGGTTCGAGGAGACCTCCGAGGCGCTGTATCTGTCGTCCGGATTCGTCTACGAGAGCGCCGAGGCGGCCGAAGCGGCCTTCACCGGCGATATCGAGCATTTCGTCTATTCGCGCTACGGCAATCCGACGGTCGCGATGTTCGAGGAGCGGATGCGGCTGCTCGAGGGCGCCGAGGCGTGCTTCGCCACCGCCAGCGGCATGTCCGCGGTGTTCACCGCGCTGGCCGCGCTGCTCGGGCAGGGAGACCGGCTGGTGGCCGCGCGCAGCCTGTTCGGTTCCTGTTTCGTGGTGTGCAACGAGATCCTGCCGCGCTGGGGCGTGGAGACCGTCTTCGTCGACGGTGAGGATCTCGACCAGTGGGAGCAGGCGCTCTCGCAGCCGACGGCCGCGGTGTTCTTCGAAACTCCCTCGAATCCGATGCAGACCCTCGTCGACGTGCGGCGGGTGAGCGAACTGGCCCATGCCGCCGGCGCGAAGGTCGTGCTGGACAACGTGTTCGCGACGCCGCTGCTGCAGCGCAGTCTCGACCTCGGCGCCGATGTGGTGGTCTACTCGGGCACCAAGCACATCGACGGACAGGGTCGCGTCCTCGGCGGTGCGATCCTCGGCACGAGCGACTACATCAACGGGCCGGTCAAGAATCTGATGCGCCACACCGGCCCGGCGCTGAGTCCGTTCAACGCCTGGACCCTGCTGAAGGGACTGGAGACGATGCCGCTGCGGGTGCGTCAGTCGACGCAGTCCGCGCTGGCCGTCGCCGAGTTCCTGGAACAGCATCCGGGCGTGGCCTGGACGAAGTACCCGTTCCTCGCCTCGCATCCGCAGCATGAGCTGGCGACCGCGCAGATGTCCGGCGGCGGCACCGTGGTGACCTTCGAACTCGCCGCGGGCCCCGACGAGGGCAAGAAGCGGGCCTTCGAGGTGCTGAACCGGCTGCGCATCATCGACATCTCCAACAACCTCGGCGACGCCAAGACCCTGATCACGCATCCGGCGACCACCACGCATCGTGCGATGGGTCCGGAAGGCCGTGCGGCGGTGGGACTCACCGACGGGGTGCTGCGCATTTCGATCGGTCTCGAGGATGTGGAGGATCTGCTCGGTGATCTGGAGCAGGCGCTGAGCTGACCGCCGGGCGTTGACAGTATGCTGTCAATCATGACAGCATACTGTCATGACTCAGACGGTTCATGTGGCGGTGTACGACACGTTCGCGGATTGGGAGCCGAGCTACGTGACGGCCGGCATCAATCGCCCGTTGATGCAGCGCGAGCCGGGAAGCCGGCAGATTCGCACGGTCGGCGCCACCTCCGCGCCGGTCACCTCGATGGGCGGGTTGCGCGTGGTTCCCGATCTCACTCTGGACCAGCTCTCCCCGGCCGACAGCGCGATGCTGATCCTGCCCGGCGCCGACATCTGGGAGGACGGGCAACTCGCGCGGTTCGCCCAGGCTGCAGAGGACTTCCTGAAGGCCGGCGTACCGGTCGCGGCGATCTGCGGTGCGACCTACGGCCTGGCGAAACAGGGCCTGCTCGATGCTCGTCCGCACACCGGCAACGCGGCGGACAATCTCGCCTCGACCGGATATTCGGGAGCGCACCACTATGTGGACGAGCCGGCGGTGACCGACGGCGATCTGATCACCGCGAGCGGCATCGCACCGATCGACTTCGCACGCCACATCTTCGCGCGGCTGGATCTGTTCGAGCCGGCCGTCCTGGATGCGTGGTATCGGCTCTACGCGGACCGGGATCCGAGCGGGTTCTTCGCCCTGCAGGCCGCGGCGGTCGAGCCGGCATGAGCCGCGGTGACGCCGAACTGTTCTCCGCGGCGGCGATCACGACCTTCAAGCTGAACGGCCAATTCCTCACGATCGCAGAGGAATTGGCGAAACCGGCGGAGATCACCGCGGCCTGGTGGCAGGTGCTGGGTGCGGTGCTGCACGAACCGCTGCCGGTATCGGGGATCGCGCGGGAGATGGGTATCACCCGCCAGAGCGTGCAGCGCATCGCGGATCTACTGGTGGGCAAGGGATTGGCCGAATACCGGCCGAATCCGTCGCATCGCCGCGCGAAGCTGGTGGCGATCACCGATGCGGGCTACGCTGCCGTCCGCCGGATCACCCCGAAGCATGCTGTCATGGCGAAACAGCTTGCGCGACAATTGGGTTCGCAGCGTTTCGCCGAAGTGGTGGATGCGCTGGGTGATCTGTCGGCCGCGCTGGAGGCGCTGGAATCCGGGGAGCGCGGCGGAAGTCCGGACTGATGGGTTCCTGCGCCGGAAAGTACCGTGCCGGCGGACCTCCGGTGCGCCGGCCCGACTTCCCGCTCAGGCCGCGAACGGATTCTCGGTGCGGCCCACGAGATCGGCCACCGAATCGATCACCAGCGTCGGCCGGTACGGGAACTGTTCCATCGACGCCCGGGTGGAGATCCCCGAGGTCACCAGGACCGTGCGCATGCCCGCCTCGAGTCCGGCGATCACATCGGTGTCCATCCGGTCGCCGATCATCACCGCCGACTGCGAATGCGCGCCGATCTGCCGCAGCGCCGAGCGCATCATCAGCGGATTCGGTTTCCCCACGTAGTACGGGTCGCGCCCGGTCGCCCGGGTGATCAGCGCGGCCACGGAACCGGTCGCGGGCAGCACGCCCTCACGGGAGGGCCCGGTGGGGTCGGGATTGGTGGCGATGAACCGGGCGCCGCGTTCGACCAGCCGGATCGCGGTGGTGATCGCCTCGAACGAATAGGTTCGCGTCTCACCGAGGACGACGTAATCAGGATCGCTGTCGGTCAGCACGTAGCCGATCTCGTGCAGGGCGGTCGTCAATCCCGATTCGCCCACCACGTATGCCGTCCCGCCGGGACGCTGCTCGTTCAGGAAGGTGGCCGTCGCGGTTGCCGAGGTCCAGATCGAGGACGCCGGAATGTCCAGCCCGATCCGGCGCAGGCGGGCCTGCAGATCGCGCGGGGTGCGGATGGAATTGTTGGTCAGGACCAGGTACGGAATCTCGCGCTCGGTCAGCTCCGTCAGGAACGCATCGGCGCCGGGAATGAGGTGGTCCTCGTGCACCAGCACGCCGTCCATATCGGTCAGGTAGGACAGAATCGGTTCGCTGTCGGCAGTCACGAGCCAATTGTGGGCTATCGGCGGTAGCGATGTGATGTTCCGGTAGGTCGTACGCGCGGCGGCCGCGGAATTCGCTCTGGTTATGGTCGAATGCGACCGCAGCTTGCCGCGCTGTGGACAGTCGGGACAGGAATTCGGGACACCCGTCCGGCGCTGCACTCGGTCGACGCGGTCGTCTCCCGCCCGGGAGCCGGCCCAAGCACGCACGTGACGGCGAACAGGAGTGGCGCAGTGAGTGATCTCAAACTGGGATACAAAGCGTCGGCAGAACAATTCGGACCACGCGAGCTCGTCGAGCTCGGCGTTCTGGTCGAAGAACACGG
>NZ_LZML01000117.1:0-1832 GCF_001665695.1 Nocardia sp. 852002-51101_SCH5132738
GCGAGGGTGTGGTCGCGACTGGGCAGGGCCGTGGCCAGCACGATCACATCCTTGTCCGGATAGCTGCGGCGCTGACCGCAGACACCCGGCCCCAGCCGGGCATCGGTGATTTCGATCAGGCGGCCGCGTTCGGCGGAGATCGCGAGGACCACCTCCTCCAACGTGGTGGCGTCGAAATCGGCGGCAACAGCGCACACCGCGTCGACGGCGACGGCGACGCGGCGATACGAGCGGCCTGTCTTAATAGTCCGGCTCTCGATCATTCCGCGCCCCTCAGGCCCTCGGTCCGAAGAATTCCGCCCGTGCGGCGTCGAGGCGTGCCTGCGCCGCCGAGGCACTGCGAAAGCTCATCACACCGGAGCCGACCGCGGCGAGCGCCGTGGCGATCACACTGCCGGCGACCGCCGGAATCTCGACCTCCGGCGGTCTGCCAATGGCCACGATCTGGTCCCCGGCGGGATTCGGCTGGGCCGGCGCGGGCGCCGGAGCCGCGGACAACGCCGACGGGGCGGGGGTCGGTGCGATCGGGACCGCGGCCGGCGCGGGTGGGGCGGCGACGTCGACCGGAGGCAGGGGACCGGCGGGGACCCGCGGCATCGTCGGGAGCACCGGCGTCGGTCGCGCGGGAACCCCGCGCCGCCGAACCCGGTGCGGCAGTATGAGAATCAGCAGCGGCGACCTCGCGGCAGCGGCCCTGATCGCGGCCGGTCCGGTAACCGGGGCCCGGGGTCGATCACAATAGCCGATTCGGAAGCCGTTGCGGCGGGGCCCGTTCCGGTCAGCGAGGCCAGGAGGGAACCAGGGGCCGCCGGTCCGGGCAACCCTGCGGGAGCCGGCGCCGACGAGGTCGTAGCGCCTCCCGGGGCGTCGAGATTGCCATGGTTCTGGTTATCGTCTGCCGGAGTAGGCCCCCCCGCACCCGGTGCGGACGCGCCCGGCTGCTGCCGTGCTTCGGCACCGGGACCAGTCGGCCGGGAATCTGCGGAGCCCTGCTCCATTGCGGCGTTCGGCTGAGATGCGGGCGGATGGGATGGTTGGGCGTGACCCGGATTCGGCTGACCCGGATTCGGCTGACCTGGATGGGGCTGACCCGGATTCGGCCGAGCCGGATTGTTGTGAGCTGGGTGAGCGGCGGCTACCTGGGGGCCGAGAACCGCACAACTACAGATCATTCCGGCGACCGCAACAACGCGCGCTACCCGCCCCATGGTCATGCGCTCGCCTTCCCTCGAGTTCTCAGCGCAGATCTCTACCCGGTCGCCACAACCCATCGCCGGGACCTCGCGATGCGGCACATCCTAACTTCAGACAGTTCGCTCGCGCAGCGAGATCGGTTGAGCCCGAATGCTCGTCGCGCCGCGGCGCGCGGAATCGTCGACCCGTGCGGATCATCGCGATGGGAAGGAGGCACCGTTGCGCGATCCGGCGGGCGTGTGTCGTTGCCGAGCGGGTTGCCGCGATCAGGCTCCGTACACCGGCTCGGGACGCTACGCGACTGCGGGTTTCGGCCCTGGAGGTTTCGGCCCCGAAGGTATCGGCTCGGACACGGTGCGCTCGAAGGCGCGGGCGATCGCCTGCACCCAGCCGCGCGGGCTCAATCCCTCCGGCGGTGCGATCCAGCGGGCGTCGACGATCTCGTCACCGAGCGGATTGCGGGCCCAGCGGGCCACCCGCTCGGCACGTTCGGTGACCGAACGCGCGGGCACCCCGGCCGCCGCCAGTTCCATACCGCCGCCGGTCTGCAGATACAGCGCGTCCATGATCTGCGCGACCTGATCGGAAGCCTTGAGCTGAGTGGCCGACACCGTCTGCTCGTGCGCCACCACCTCGGG
>NZ_LZML01000118.1:0-3141 GCF_001665695.1 Nocardia sp. 852002-51101_SCH5132738
GTATAAACTAAGACCGGTGACACACCCCACCGAATCTCCCGGCGCACGCCGTCGGCAGCGGATCCAGTTCACATCACCCCGGCGTCTCGCTCAGCGGCAACGATGCACCGATGGGTCCGATCGTCCGACGGCCGGGGTACGCACCACCACGCCCGCCGAGGATGTCGACCGAGAGGGGATTCACCGTTGTCTGCAGCGCCCGTCGAAATCCAGCCCGTCCCGCAGGCCGAGCGCCCGTTCCCGGCGCGGATGGGCCCCAAGGGCGCGGCGATGTGGAAGATCGTCACCACCACCGACCCGAAACTGCTCGGCGTCATGTACATCTTCACCGCGATCTCGTTCTTCCTCATCGGCGGGTTGATGGCGCTGCTGATGCGTGCCGAACTCGCACGGCCCGGGCTGCAGTTTCTGTCGAATGAGCAGTACAACCAGTTGTTCACCATGCACGGCACACTCATGTTGCTGTTCTATGCGACACCGATCGTGTTCGGGTTCGCCAACTGCGTGCTGCCGCTACAGATCGGCGCTCCCGATGTGGCGTTCCCGCGGTTGAACGCGCTCAGTTACTGGCTCTACCTGTTCGGCGCCACCGTTGCGACCGCAGGATTCATAACCCCCGGTGGCGCGGCGGATTTCGGGTGGACGGCGTATGTGCCGCTGAGCCTGGCCGTGCACTCCCCCGGCGTCGGCGCCGACCTATGGGTGATGGGGGTGGCGGTCTCGGGTGTCGGCACAATCCTGGGGGCAGTCAACATGATCACCACCGTCGTGTGTTTGCGCGCGCCGGGCATGACCCTGTTCCGGATGCCGATCTTCACCTGGAACATCCTCGTCACCAGCATTCTGGTGCTCGAAGCGTTCCCGATCCTGACCGCCGCCCTGATGGGCCTGGAGGTGGATCGACATCTCGGTGGGCACATCTACGACCCGGCCACCGGCGGCCCGATCCTCTACCAGCATCTGTTCTGGTTCTTCGGCCACCCCGAGGTCTACATCGTGGCGATACCCTTCTTCGGAATCATCACCGAAATCCTTCCCGTGTTCAGCCGCAAACCCGTCTTCGGCTACACCGCTCTCGTGTACGCGACCATCGCCATCGCCGCACTCTCATCAGCGGTGTGGGCGCACCACATGTTCGCTACCGGCGCGGTGCTGCTGCCGTTCTTCTCCCTGATGTCGTTTTTCATCGCGGTACCTACGGGGGTGAAGTTCTTCAACTGGATCGGCACCATGTGGAAGGGGCACTTGACGTTCGAAACCCCGATGCTGTGGTCGCTGGGATTCGTCACCACCTTCCTGTTCGGCGGCCTGTCCGGGGTGCTGCTGGCGAGCCCGCCGCTGGATTTCCACATCACCGACACCTATTTCATCGTCGCGCACTTCCACTACGTGCTGTTCGGCACGATCGTGTTCGCGACCTTCGGCGGCATCTACTTCTGGTTCCCGAAGTTCACCGGCCGCTTCCTCGACGAACGCCTGGGCCGGCTGCACTTTTGGACCACGTTCCTGGGTTTCCACACCACATTCTTGGTGCAGCACTGGCTCGGCGCCGAAGGCATGCCCCGCCGCTACGCCGATTACCTTCCCGCCGACGGGTTCACCACCCTCAACACGATCTCTACGATCGGGTCGTTCATCCTCGGGTTCTCGATGATCACCTTCGTGTGGAACGTGTTCAAAAGCTACCGCTACGGCCAAGTCGTCACCGCCGACGATCCGTGGGGCTACGGCAACTCTCTGGAGTGGGCGACCAGCAGCCCGCCGCCGCGGCACAACTTTTACGAGCTGCCCCGAATCCGTTCTGAGCGACCAGCTTTCGAACTGCACTACCCGCACATGATCGAACGCATGCGCGCCGAATCCCACACCGGCTGGGGATCGGCGGGCCGCAGCCACGCCGCCGCGCTCACCGAGGCCCCGGCAGCGGGCCCGCAGGAATCGAATCGGGCGGATGAGTCCGATGCCGAGTAGATCGCGGCACCCGCAGCCAACCGAGCCACCCGACCGCTGGCCCGGACGCGACGACCCTCCTCTGTTCGGTGATCGGAGGACCACCGCGCCCGGCCGCGGTGGCTGGAGCGCGGGGTTCACCGCCGGTTCCGCGCGGTGTTCACCCGTCGCGGCCAGAGTTCGTCGGCGCCGACATCGAGCCGCCGCCAGAGAGGGTGATGATCGATGACATCGGTGAAGGTGACCTCGTGTGTGAACCTCGTTCGGTTGCGTCATCCTCGAGGGATATGGGCTCAGTGAGACTTCTCCGGCGGCATCGTTGCGCGATGCCACCCCTCCTCCACCTACCACCGACCCGCAGAGATTTCGAAATCAGTCGCGCCACAACCCCGGCCGACATCGATCCGGGGCGAGGCGCGGGCAATGGCTACTCAACTGCTCCACCCGCATCGATCGGGAGATGTGTACCGGGCGGCGTCGGACAGAAGGACCGCCGCCGCGTTGGCGACATCGAGTGACCGAACCCAGTCGACGTTCAGCAGGCTCATCGTCTTCGCCACAGCTGACGCATCCTCTCTGGTCGGACTAGGATCGTCGGGGAAAACGCCGCCACGACACGGTCACAACACGCTCGATTCTCGCCCCAACCTGGGCCATGTGGTGTCGATGCGGATGTATTCGACTGTTCGCACGCGACCATGGCCTCGATCACCGGCCGCGCCATCGGGGACCGGTCAGCCTGATTTGAGCTTCGACAACCCGATCATTGCAGCTCCAAGGCATCTCCACCTACTTTCACCAGCTCATCGACCGGTGGATCCGGGCTCAGTGGGCACTGTTTCCAGGTTGAGTCCAGCAGGATGGTGTATGGCCGGACGCCAGCAAAGTGCGGGCGTGTCGTAGCCGGATAGGGGGTGGTCACCGCGTGATCCTTCAAAAGACCGGCAAGTCACTTGAAGGAAAGAAAGTTCACGCGATGACCTCTGTCCAGCCTATCGACCCGTCCAAGATGCTGTCGGACCAACTCGCCGTCGCGAGCCCGGACCTGCTGCGCGAGATGATGTCCACGTTCATTCAGGCCATGATGAGCGCCGAAGCCGACACGGTGTGTGGCGCCGGCTACGGCGAACGCTCCGACGAGCGGGTGAACTCCCGAAACGGGTACCGCCACCGCGACTTCGACACTCGTGT